>JBEBIR010000036.1:0-15113 GCA_040080315.1 Gemmatimonas sp. | reverse complement strand
ATGCCCGACGTGTTTCGCCTGCGCTCGCGCATCCAGTTCTTCACGTCTGCCTCATATACCATACAATCGCTCAAGCAGCAGTATCGCGGCTTCGATGGCGGTGGCTTTGGCGACCCGCGCACGAAGGAATGGGCGGCCGGACTCAGCGATGCGCGCCACGCGGTGGTGCTGCAGGGCGGTGTCACCGTGCCCAAGGTCGGCACGTTCACTCTGTTCTCGCGTTTGCAGTCGGGATTGCCATTCACACCCATCGTGCAGGGAGATATCAACGGTGACGGTCGCGCTAACGATCGCGCGTTCGTACCCGACGCCGCAACGACGTCCGACGCCAGCACGGCCAGCCAGATGCGCGCGCTGCTGAGCGCATCGCCGGGGAACGTGCGAGACTGCCTTGAGCGTCAGGCCGGCGGAGTCGCAGGCCGCAACAGCTGTCGCGGCGCCTGGACGCAGCAGCTCAACCTGCAGTACAGGCCGCGACTGCCCATCAAGGTGCGCGGGCGCCGCCTCGAATCCAACGTGGTGTTCGAGAATCCGTTGGCCGGACTCGATCAGGCGTTGCACGGCAGTGACCACCTGCGTGGCTGGGGCACACGTGCGATGCCCGATCCGGTGTTGCTGGTACCGCGCGGATTCGATGCCACTGCGCAGCGCTTCCGCTACGATGTGAATCCACGATTCGGTGACACACGCGCGTTTCGCACGCTCAGTCGGCAACCGTTTCGCGTGACGATCGACTTCTCACTCGATTTCTCGGTGCCATACGACATGCAGCAGTTGCGGCGTGCCCTTGAGCCGGTGAAAACCCAGGGCCGCTGGGAACGCCGCAGTGCCGACTCGATCGCGGCGATCTATCTGAAGAACACATCGAGTGTGCATCGCCTGTTGTTGTCCGAAAGCGATTCGCTGTTCCTGACCGCCGCGCAGATCGCCGCGCTCATCACGGCCGATTCGCTCTACTCGGTCAAGGTGCGCGAGATCTATGTGCCGCTGGGTCGCTTTCTTGCCACGCAGCCGGATGGCGTCGTTGGCAAGATTGCCCTCGACAGTGTTACCGCCGCCACCAAGCGCTTCTGGCCCACGTTCTGGGATCAAGCCGATGTCGCGGACAAGATCGTCACGCCTCAACAGAAGGAGTTGCTGCCCTTCATCAAGAACATGACCGCGACGACCAAAGAAGATCGCAAAGATTCCCAGTGGTACTTCGGTCATCCCGTGCCCCTGGTGCACGGGAAGCCGAAGGTTGGCTCACAGTACTGAGTACTGAGTACTGAGTACTAAGTACTCAGTACTCAGTTCTTAGTACCGATAGTGATCCGCTTTGAAGGGTCCGTTCTTGTCCACGCCCAGGTACGCGGCCTGCTCTGTTGTCAGCACCGTCAGTTTCACGCCCAGCTTGTCCAGATGCAGTCGCGCCACCTTTTCGTCCAGGTGCTTGGGTAGCGTGAACACCTTCTTCTCGTACTTGTCGGCATTCGCATGCAGGTCCAACTGCGCCAGCACCTGATTCGTGAAGCTCGCGCTCATCACAAAGCTCGGGTGACCCGTCGCGCAGCCAAGATTCATCAGGCGGCCTTCAGCCAGAATGAGAATCGAGCGACCGTTCGGTAGCACGAATTCATCGTACTGCGGCTTGATGTTGATGCGCTTCATGCCTTCGACCTTTTTGAGACCGGCCATGTCGATCTCATTGTCGAAGTGACCGATGTTGGCCACAATCGCCTTGTCCTTCATGCGGCTCATGTGCTCGACGGTGATGACGTTCTTGTTGCCCGTCGCCGAAATGAAGATATCCGCGCTGTCGACGATGTCGTCCAGCGTCGTGACCTGATAGCCTTCCAGCGCCGCCTGCAGCGCGCAGATGGGATCAATCTCCGTGATGACCACGCGCGCGCCCTGTCCTTTCAGCGCCTGCGCGCAGCCCTTGCCCACGTCACCGTAGCCCATCACGACGGCAATCTTGCCGGCCAGCATCACATCGGTCGCGCGATTGAGTCCGTCCACAATGGAGTGACGGCAACCGTACAGGTTGTCGAATTTCGACTTGGTCACGGCGTCGTTCACGTTGATCGCCGGGAAGCCCAGCGTTCCCGCTCGCTCCATCTCGTACAAGCGATGCACGCCCGTGGTGGTCTCTTCCGACACGCCGCGAATGCCCGCCAACACCTTTGTCCAACGGCCGGGGTTCTTCGCCTGCTCCGCGCGCAGCAAATCGAGGATGACTCCCCACTCTTCCGGCTCGTTGTCGCTGTCGAACGACGGAATCGCCTTCGCCTTTTCGAACTCCGCGCCACGATGCACCAGCAACGTGGCATCACCACCATCATCCAGCAGCAGGTTGGGACCGGTACCGTCGCTCCACATCAGCGCCTGTTCGGTGCACCACCAGTACTCCTCAAGCGTTTCACCCTTCCATGCAAACACGGGCGTGCCTTTCGGCGCGGCGACCGTGCCATGCGGTCCGACCGCCACCGCGGCCGCGGCGTGATCCTGCGTTGAGAAAATGTTGCATGACACCCAGCGAACATCGGCGCCCAGCGCCACCAGCGTTTCGATGAGCACCGCGGTCTGCACCGTCATGTGCAACGACCCCATGATCTTCGCGCCCTTGAGCGGTGCCTTGCCCGCAAACTCCCCGCGCAGTGACATCAAACCCGGCATCTCCTGTTCGGCCAGGCGGATTTCCTTGCGGCCCCACTCTGCCAGCGACAGGTCACGCACGGCGAACGCCGGACGATTGGTAGCGGCGAGCGTGGACACTCCATGCTCGGTCATGACTGCAGTGGCCATCGAAATGAATCCTCAGGAAGAAATGCGGGCGACAGCGGTGAACAACGCGGGTCCTGCGACATCGGGATCTACCGGAAGCGGCGTGAACCGCATTGCGCCAAACCCCGCATCCAACATCCAACGTTCCAACGTGGGCACGTCAAAACCCAGCCACACGTGCCCCATCTGCTGCTGATACTCGTCGTGCGAGTGCGCGCGCATGTCCGCAATCAGTACACGTCCGCCCGGACGTAACACACGGCGAACTTCGCGCAGCGCGTGCGCCGGATCGGCCACGTGATGCAGCACCAGCATCATCACCGCCACGTCCAGTGATGCATCGGGAAGCGGCAGCGATTCCAGCGAGCCGTCGTGGACGGTGACGTTGCCAAACGAGGCCAGACGAATGCGGGCCGCAGACAACATGGCCGATGACGCGTCGATCGCATGCACCTGTGCCACGTGCGGTGCCAGTGCGGCGCTCAGTGCGCCCGTGCCGCATCCGAGATCCCCCACGACCCACGTCGGTTCCATCAACGCCAACGCACTCAACAGATCTGCGCGCGCCCCGAACATGCTGGTGCGCAGCGAATCCCACTCGGCACTCGCCGACGCAAAGAAGGCTTCACTCCGCGAACGACGCGCAACCAGCACCGCCTCAAGTCTCGCCACATCCTGCACCGTCGACGGCGAATCGCGCAGCGGCTCACGCACCAACGCCCACAGTGACGACGCTTCCACGTCGAGCGATGACGACAGCCGATACCACCGGCTCGCACCCTCGGCGCGCGATGTCACCCAGTGTTCATCGGCCAGGATCTTGAGGTGTCGACTGACCGTGCTTTGTGGCAGTTGCAGCGCGGAACACAGCTCCCCAACCGTGAGCTCCTGCCGCTCAAGCGCCAGCAACAGCCGGCACCTGGTGGCATCGGCCAATTCGGCCAGACGTTCGTGAATGGGGAGTCGCGGAGGTGTCATATCTGTTTATCCGGATGAAAGGATAATAGCGTGCCCGCCCGCTGTCAAACCCCAGCCTCGGCTCCCGCGTCTCCCGTCTCCCGTCTCCCTTCTCCCGTCTTCAATTCCCCTTACCTTCCGTCTCAATGGACCTCTCTCTTGCCTTCGACCTGCTCGTCGCCGCGCTCGTCGGACTGGCGGTTGGGCTCGAGCGCGAGTGGTCGGGCCACGCCACCGGTCCCGATGCGCGCTTCGCCGGCTTGCGCACCTTCGCGCTGCTTGGCGCGATCGGTGGGTTTGGCGGCTGGTTCATGCGCCTCGATCAGCCGGTCATCGCCGCCTGTCTGATCGGCGGTTCGATTCTCTTCGTCATCGTCGCTTATGCCGCCACGATGCGTCGTCCAGGGAGCACCGCCGACGGCACCACTGAGATCGCCGCGATTCTGGTCGTGGCCATGGGTGCCGCAGCGGGCAACGGTCATCGCGCCCTCGCCAGCGCCGCAGGAGCGCTGATCGTCGTCTTGCTCGCAGAAAAGTCGGTCTTCCAACGTTGGATGCAGCGTATCGACGCCGCTGAGTGGCGCGCCACGCTGCAGTTCGCAGTGATGGCACTGGTGGTGTTGCCAATTCTTCCCGCTGGAGCGTACGGACCATTCGACGCGTTTCATCCGCGACAACTCTGGTGGGTGGTACTGCTCTTCAGCGCGCTCAATTTCGCGGGGTACATCGCGCGCCGGCTCGTTGGTGAAACGCGTGGACTCGGCATCACCGGGCTCTTGGGCGGGCTGGTGTCATCCACCGCCGTCACATTCACGTTCAGCCGCCGCAGCCGACAAGACACCGCCCTCGCGCTACCCCTGGCATTCGGTGTCGCCGCCGCCTGCACGGTGCTGCTGCCGCGCTTGATCATCATGGCCACGGTGTTGCAACCGAGCCTGTTCGGCGAGCTCTTGCCGCTCCTTGCTCCTCCGTTCCTTGTCGGCGTGGGCCTGTTGGTATTCGTCTTTTGGCGCGAACGTGAAACGCGCCCATCGCCATCAACGAATGACGCGCTGAACCAGTCGACCCCGGCGCCATCTGACCGAGCACTGCACAATCCACTTGCGCTGGCCACATCAATACAGATGGCCATCGCGTTTCAGGTGGTGCTCTTCGTGATCGCCTGGGTGCACACCACGGTCGGTAATCCCGGCGTTCTGGCGTCGGCCGGTCTGCTGGGACTCACGGACATGGATGCACTGACGCTGTCGATGTCCCGCTTCGCCAACGATGCAACCCAGATTCACGTCGCCGCACTCGCCATCGGCATTGGCGTGATCGCAAACTCGCTCCTCAAGCTCCTGGTCGTGCTGGTCCTCGGTGGGGCACGCTTTCGTTTGCGCGCGTCGGTGGCTCTCCTGTTGCTGGCCGCGTGCAGTGGACTCACGCTGTGGTGGCGCTGGTGACAGACGGTGCCATAGCTGCGACTTGGTCTCCGCGCGCCCTGATCACGCCGGTGGGGCGTGTCACCCGGGAATGGGTCTCCGCCGTTGGACGCGGGGCGCACTTTGTTGTTGAGGTTTTGCGCGCCACGCGCGACGTCGCCAGTTGGCGCGGCGAATTCAGCACGCATGCGCGCATTCTGGGCGTCGAGTCGCTTCCCATTGGCATTTTCATCGCGCTCTTCACTGGCATCGTGCTGGCGCTGCTGGCCAGCTACTCCGTCGGTGATCTTGTTCCTCCTTACTTCGTCGGTACGCTCGTACAAAAGACCGTCACGCTGGAACTCGCGCCGGTACTCACGGGACTCGCGCTGGCCGGCCGAGTCGGCGCAAACATCGCCGCGGAATTGGGAACGATGCGCGTCACCGAGCAGATTGATGCGCTGGAAACGCTGACGTTCGATCCCATGAGCTACCTCGTGGTGCCGCGCGTCTGGGCCTCCATGCTCATGTTTCCCATTGTCGTCGGCACGGCGATGCTGGTGGGCGTCACATCGGGATGGCTGGCGTCGCTCAGTCTGCTCGATATCACGACGCCGCAGTTTCTCAAAGGCGTTCGAATATTCTTCACCGAGTTCGATGTGCGGTACGGACTCGTCAAGTCCGCAAGTTTTGGTGCGGCCGTTGCGCTCATCGGCTCTCGGGCCGGACTCACCACTGCGGGGGGCGCACAGGGCGTCGGGCGCAGCGCCACGCGGGCGGTCGTGATCAGTGCGGTGATGATTTTGGTGCTCGACGCCATGTGGGCACTCGTGTGGCTCGCTGGCCGCACGATCCGTTAGACGTTCCGCGGCGCCCACTCCGTGTATTAAACTCATCGCACATGCCTGATCGAAAACACACTTCGGATTTCATCGTCGGTGCCACCGTCCTGCTCGTGTCGGCGGTGCTCATCGCGGTGGTCTTGTGGGTCAAGCAGGCCGATCTCGGCGGTCGCAAGTCCGAACTCATCGTGCGCACCCGGGACGTGGGCGGCGTGGCCCTTGGCAATCCCGTGGTCATTCGCGGTGTTCGCGCCGGCCAGGTGCAAGGCATCGCGTTGGGTGAACGCGGATGGGTGGTGCTGACACTCGGCATCGACAAGTCCATTCAACTGCCGTCCGATCCGGTGGTGCTGCTCGTGGCATCCAGTCTGTTCGGAGAGTGGCAGGCGACGGTCAGCGAGCTTGCCGGAGTTCCTCCCGATCGCGAACTGCGCGCAGCACTGGCCGAAGCGCGCACCACGGGCGACACGTTGGCCGGTGCCATGCTGCCCGACATCGCGCAACTCACATCGGTGGCCGGTCGCATTTCTGGTGATGTAGCCAAGGTCGCTGATCGTTTTCAGGTGGCGTTCGACGACAAGGCGGCCAGGGAATTGCGCGAGTCCATTCGTAACTTTGCGCAACTCTCCAGTGACCTCGCGCGAACCGTCAATGCGCAGTCACGGAATCTCGATCGCATCAGCAGTGACGTGCAGGCAGGGCTCAAGAGCGTCAACGCGGCGGCTGACAACCTGAATCAGTTCTCCAGTCGTGTTGATTCCGCGACCAGTCGTGGCGAGTTGCAAGCCATCGTCAGCAACTCACAGAACGCGGCGCGCGAGCTGGTGGCCACCACGACGCGCCTGCGCGAAATCGCCGAAGGACTCAATCGAACCGACGGCCGGTTGGCGACGGTTGTGTCGCGTGCCGATTCCGTATTCGCCAAGGTCAACAGTGGACAGGGGTCCCTTGGCATGCTCGTGAACGACGCGAGACTCTATCGCAACAGCGATTCATTGGTCACGGAGTTGCGCGCGTTGCTGGCGGACGTGAAGAAGAACCCGAAGCGCTATCTGAGTCTGAAGGTGTTCTGAGCACGATGGTCAGTCCCTTTGGTCCTTGCGCGCCGACCACGAGCGACTGCTCGATATCGGCGGTCTTCGATGGGCCAGCCATGAACATCCCGAACACCTCTGAAGCGATGTCGAGCTGCGCATACGCGGCGTGAAGATCCTCCACCAGCGCCGACGTATCAAGCAGCACGACCACGTGCGTAGCCAGGAACAACGCCGCTCGCCGCTCCAGTCGCGATTCCGATAGCCAGATGGCGCCGTTCTCGACGACGCCAAGTACGCCTTCGCACACAAACAGCTCCGAATCGGCGCGTCCCGTGTTTGGGAATGTGGAAGCAATCAGGTCCGGCACCGCGTCACGCGGGCTGCTCAACACGCGCGCTCCGGCGTGTTGCGCGGCCGCTGTGAAGCGCGCCACGGGATCTCCTACCGGGCGCGCGCGGACCGCCAGTACCGTTTGTACTTCCGGCAACGCGACGGAAGGGGGCTGAGCGGCGCGCACCGCATGCAGGATGGCGTCGCGCGCAATGGAGGACTCGCTCATGACAACTCGCGGCGCGAGGCGCGATACCATGCGTGGAAACTCTGTGCGGGCGGAGGCGGTAGCTCCCGACTCCGACTCCAGACACCGGCCGTTGCTCGCGCGAGTCGCCGCGGCATGAGTCGCAATGCCAGTCGCGCGATCGAGCCGATGGCGTGAAACAACCACGGACGCCCCAACACCGCACCCGCTACGCCCATGGAGTGGGCCCGACCACGCACCGCGACATCCGAGTCCGTGATGAGCTGACGCCAGCGATAGAGTTGCGCATCGAGATCGATCTTGACCGGACACACCGCCGTGCATGAACCGCACAGCGTCGATGCGAACGGCAGCGCCGCGTATTTCTCGAGATCAAGTCCCGGTGTCAACACGCTGCCAATTGGCCCGGGAACGGTGGAGCCATAGCTGTGTCCGCCGGATCGCCGATAGATCGGACAGGTGTTCATGCAGGCACCGCACCGAATGCACTTGAGCGATCGCCAGAAATCAGGGCGGCCCAATTGTGCGCTGCGTCCATTGTCCACCAACACCACGTGCATGCGCTGTCCGTCTCGCGGTCCATGCATATGCGACGTGTACACCGTGAGCGGTTGTCCGGTCGCACTGCGTGCCAGCAATTGCAGAAACACCGGCAGGTGTTCCACCGCGGGAATCACCTTCTCAATGCCGACGGAAACGATATGCACGGGTGCCAGCGCCATGCCGAGGTCGGCGTTTCCTTCGTTTGTGCAGACGACCACGCCGCCCGTTTCGGCGATCAGAAAGTTCGCTCCGGTGAGCGCCGCGTCTGCAGAAAGGAAATGGCCGCGTAGGTGTTCGCGCGCGACCGCGGTCAGCGCATCAGGATCGGTCAGTCCCGCCGGTGTGCCGAGATGCTCATGAAACGTGTCGCCGACATCTTCCTTCCTGAGGTGTATAGCCGGCAGCACAATGTGACTGGGTGCTTCGCCGCGCAGTTGCACGATGCGCTCGCCGAGGTCCGTGTCGATCACCGAAATCCCGCGCGCGATAAGATAGGGATTGAGGTGACACTCTTCCGTCAGCATCGACTTGCTTTTCACCAGTCGCGTCGCACCAGCAGCGGCGAGAATGGCGTGAACGGTGCGATTGTGCTCGTCGGCGTCACGCGCCCAATGCACCACGATGTCGTGACGGGTTGCTTCGGTCTCAAACCGCTCGAGATAGTCGGCGAGGTGCGTGAGCGTGTGCTCTTTGACTCCCGACGCCAGTTCGCGCAGCGCTTCCCATTCGGGCAGCTCGGACGCCGCCCGATCGCGCTTCTCCCGCACCCACCAGAGCGCGGCGTCATGCCAGTCCGTGCGCGGCTCATCGGCAATGAATTGCGATGCGGCCGTCGCGTGGTCGATCACATCGTTGGTCACGCCGCGATCCCGCCGTTCAGCACTTCGGCGACGTGCATCATCGGCAGAGAGACGCCATCACGCCGCGCCAGCCCATCGAGGTGCATGAGGCATGACATATCGGTCGACACGATGGCCTGTGCTGCATCGGCGGCGTAGTCGCGCAGACGATCCCGCCCCATCTTCGCTGAGATCGCCGGCTCGGTCACTGAAAAGGTCCCGCCAAAACCGCAACACTCGTCGGGCCGCTGGAGGTCGGCAAACGTCACGCCCCGTACCGTCTGCAGGAGCGCGCGCACCTTGTTGAAGCCTGGGACCTGCAGCTCACTGGCGCGCGCCAGTCCCAGTCCGCGCAACCCGTGACATCCGATGTGCAAGCCAATGCGCATGTCGCAGGTGCTCGACAGCGTCGCGACCGCGGGCAGTCCGACTTCGTCGTGCAGGAAGGCGCAGAATTCGGTCGTGCGACTCGCTACGACCGCGCCGTCAGCATTGTGTTCGCCTGCGTGCGTTCGCACATGCATCGCGCAACTGCCCGAGAGCACCACAATCCGATCGTACGACGCGAACGTATCGATGAACGTGTCGAGCGCGCGCGTGCCCCGTCGTTCGTACCCCGCATTGGCGAGCGGTTGACCACAGCAGGCGGCAGACGCCGGCACGACCACCTCGATATGCAGGCGCTCCAGCACCTGCAGCGCGGCAATGGCCGCGCGCGGATAGAACTGATCGACGTAGCAGGGCACGAACAGCGCAACGGAACGCATGCGATCAGGGTTGAATCTGTGAGGCCGATCATGACTGGCCTCGCCTGATTCACATTATAGCGCTTTGATACAAATCTGTTCTTTGTGTCCTTCGTGACCCTCGTGGTTCAATAACGAACTATGCCGGAGGCGTTGCGGCAGCGGCCGGCACCGCAGCGGCTGGCACCGCCAGCACCGCGCACCGCGCCGTGCGCATGACACGTGTGGCGACGGAGCCCACCACCAGGCGCTCGATGAACCCATGTCGCTGGGTACCGAGTGCGATCAGCTCCGCATTCACCTGTTGCGCGAACGCGAGTATCGCTGGCGCCGGATCGCCTCGCACGGTGACCGTGTCAATCTGCACGGTTTCGGGTGCGTCAAGCTGGCGACGAACTTCATCGAACAAGGGTGGCAGCGTCTTGCCGTAGTCGACATCCCACGCCTGCCATTCAGCTGACGGGTGCTCGAAACGCGGACGCACATGCACCAACGTGAGATGTCCATTCGCGCCCACCAGCCGCAACGCCATCCGCGCCGCATACATACTCGCCGCACTGAAATCGATGCCGATCACCGCGTGATGCGGTGCAGTGGGAAAGTTCATGCCGACGGCGAGCACGGGTACGGCCGACTCGCGGAGCGTGGCCAGCGTTGTCTCAGTGCCAAACAAGCGATCGAGCGGATTGTGTCGGCCCAGACCCATCACCAGCACCGACGCGCCACGTCGGCGCGCCTCCTCGGCCAGCGTGCGCGATGGTGACCCGACTTTGACCTCCGTGTGCCACGTCGGATCGCCCGTGGCAGATACGGACAGTGTGCGACGGATGTCATCCAGCAGTGACTCCCGTCGCAGGTCATCCAGCTCTACGGGAGCCGGCAGGGCATCCATGCCCGCCGAGATGGCCGGGGTCGGCTCGCACACCCCCAGAATCTCAATGCGGCCGACAAACGCCTCGCTGGCAAGGCGCGCGGCTATGAAGAGGGACTCCCCCGCTCCTGGAGATCCATCACAGGCGACCAACACAGGACCTTCGCGATTGGGAGGGGCGGTCATGGCGCCTGATGCAGTGACGTGGGCGTTGACAGACGTGGGAGGGAACTCCTGATGGCGCGTCCCTTCATCTGCCCGGGACTGACCATCCCGAGATCCCAAGGGCATTGGCGTACGGTCGCTGATGAGCACGAGACCCTCCATCGGGGAGACTGCCGGGGTCTGTCGGGGAATGCCGGACGTCGCTAGCCCTGGTCTCCAGTCGTCCGTCTTCCGTCTCCACGCTGTTGTTCATCCGCGGCACCCGACGGCGCATTCACTACGCTGCGACATCACAGCGCCCAGCGCATCTGCCTCGCCAGCCAATCGCCGAGCGCATGTCGCATGGATCTCATCGACCACGACGATCTCGTGATCTCCACGCTGTGCGCGCAGTCCTCGGCGAAACTGCGCTCGAGATCTTGAGCAATGCCGTCATCGAACAGCAGCACATTGCATTCGGCATTCAGCCAGAACGACCGGAAATCCAGATTCGTCGAACCGATGACTCCTGCGTGGCTATCAACGACCACGGTCTTCGCGTGGAGCGTCGCGAGCTGGTACTCGAACACGCGTACGCCGGCATCCAGCAATGATGAATACGCACCATGCGCGGCGTGACGCACGAGTGCGACGTCCGTGCGTTCGCCCGGCACCAGCAGACGCACGTCCACTCCGCGGCGCGCGGCCGCGCGCAACAACGCCAACGCCCGTGATGGCGGCGCAAAGTACGGCGTGGTGATCCACAGCCGCTTGCGCGCACCGCCCGCCAGACTCGCCAGCACTGCCAGCACTTCGCGCTGACCACGACCCGGGCGCGAATCAAGGACCAGCGCGGTTGATGCACTGTCCTCCGGTGCCGCCTCCGCGGGACGTCGAACGCGTCGACCACGTCGACGATCTCGTCGCGCACCAAGCCGCTGCACCAGTTGTTGCTTTACACGCGCGCGAAGCGTGCGAGTACTCCATGGCCTGTCCGACAGGCTGCGCATCGTGTCCTCATACCCAGGCACCGACTCCGACCACGACACATACTCGAGCCCCGGCAGTGGTGGGCCCTTCGCGCGATCCCATCCCTCGGCGAACACGGCAGCGAGTTCCTGCGCCACCGTGCCTTCGACGCGCACCAATGTGTCACGCCAGGCACCGCCACCCCGGCGAATCGAGGATCCATACTCCTCTCCAATGTTCATGCCACCGGTCAGGGCGATCGTACGATCAACCACGATCATCTTCCGATGATCCCGCCGCAGCGCCTCAAATGGCAGGTAGCGTAACCGGTGGAAGAGACGAAGCGTGATGCCATCGGCCTGCAGCCCGTCCCAGTATGCCTCTCCGGTTTCGATGGAGCCGACGGCATCGGCCAGCACGTACACGCGCGCGCCTCGTCCGACGGCATTCGCCAGCGCCCGATGCACCGATGCACCGATGTTGTCGTCGCGCAGGATGTAGGTCTCCAGCAGCACCTCCTCCTGCGCGTCGTCGATCGCCGCGAGCATTGCCTTGAACGCCAGCTCACCGTCCACCAGAAGCTGAGCGCTCGGACTCTCGTGCACTGGATGGCGAAGGATGCGTTGCACCAATGCGCGGAATTCGCGATCGCGCACGCCATCGACCAACCGATGCGCGATCGACCATGCCCGGTAGCGCCGCAACTCGCGCGGCAGGCGATCAGCCGCCATAATGAAGCATGACGATACTCATGCGCTTGCTGATCAATGCGGCTGCCCTCTGGTGCGCCGCCCACTTCATTGATGGCATCAGCTATTCAGGGCGCTGGCCCGGACTCGTTGGCCTGGCGCTCGTCTTCGGCGTCGTGAACACGTTCATCCGACCCGTGCTGCGCTTCTTTTCGTTTCCCATCACGATTGTCACGCTCGGCTTGTTCACGCTGGTCATCAACGCGCTCATGCTGATGCTCACGGCATGGATTGCGGCGCGACTCGATATCGCGTTTACGGTACGCGGCTTCATCCCCGCGCTCCTTGGCGCCATCGTCGTCAGCGTGTTGAGCATGATCCTCGGCGCGGTGCTCATCAGCAAGGACGAGAAGCAGCGCAACGACTAGTCGGTGGTTCTTCGAAATGCGGCGCGCGCCGTCGCGCCTTCATGCGAAGAATCCGATGAAGAGTTGACAGAAAATCGCGCCGGCAATCGTCATCGAGAAGCCCCAGATCAACAGTTGCCGAAAGAGCCGCTTGCTGTCGTGACCAGCGGGCAACGCTGCAATGCACAGCGCGCCGATGGTGGAGAGTGGTGACACGTCCACCAACGCCGCCCCCACGTTGATGCTCATGGCCACCTGCAACGGATCACCACCGCCCAACTTCTGCACGAGTCCTGGCACGGCTGGCAGAAACGCCGGATACACGACGCCCGAGGTCGAGCTGTAGGTTGAAATCAGACCCGTGATGCCGGCGATCGTGCCATTCACCGTGTCCGGCGTCGCGATGCGCGCCAGCAGTGTGGTGAACAGGTCCATGCCGCCAGTCTTTTCCAGTACACCGATCAGCACACTTACGCCGCACACCATCATGATGACGGCCCACGGCACCCGCGCGATCGTGGTCGTATCATCGCCGAGTCCAGATAGAATCAGCACGCTCGCTGCTGCGAACGCCGATAGTCCCGGACTCACCTTGAAAACGACCACGGCCGTAATCCACAAGGAGATCATGCCGAGTGTTCCCCAATGTCGGGCCGAAAGAGGCGCGACATGATCGGTGAGGTCCACCGGCGCCGCGCGACGAAGCGCCGGGCCACCGAATAGCGTCCACGCCAGCAACGCGGCCAGCGCGTGCGCGGTAAAATTGGCCGCGTACACGCCCCCGACGTGACCATCCAGGCCGACCTTCGCCATCAGGGAATGCACAATCATGCCGATCGCGCCAATCGGTGAAAGATTCCCGGAGTTGGCTCCGTTTCCCACCATCAGTGCGGCCAGCAGCACGGGAATCTCCGCCCGAACGGCAATGCCCATCGCGATCGGCGCCATCAGCGCCGTCGCCGAGATCGCGCCCGGACCCATCGTGGAGATCGCACAGGCCAGCAAGAAGAACAACAGCGGCAGTGCGGCCGCCCGCCCGCGCAACAGTCGCACCGACTCGCGCGCCACCGCCTCCATTGTTCCGTTCCCCTGCGCCACGCCGAATAGCACACTCACGCCGAGCAGCGTCAGGAACAGCGAGCTGGGAAATGTGGCCATGACCGCGTCGACCTTCCATCCGGCCGCGAACATCGCAATCGGCCAGGCAAACGCCACCGCCAGTACGCCCACGTTGATCCGCGACGTGAGACTGGCGCCAATGACCAACAGCAGCGCCACGAGAGACAGGATGGCTGGGTTCACGTTCCGGATACCGGAGGCAGGAGATGTTTCTGCACCTTGCCCAGTGCCGTGCGCGGTAGTGCATCCATGCGCACAAACGCGCGCGGTATCTTGAATGATGCCAGCTGCGTGCGCAGTCGATCGGTCAGCACCGACTCGTCGAGGGGCTCCTCACTCACCACGTAGGCCACGGGGACTTCGCCGCGCACGGTATCGGTAACACCAACCACTGCCGCCTCGCGAATGCCGGGCTGCTCCATGAGCAGTTCTTCGATTTCACGCGGATAGATGTTGAAACCACCCGAAATGATCAATTCGCTTCGCCGTCCCTCCAGTGTGATATACCCGTCGCGCGCGCGCGCACCGATATCACCCGTGCGAAACCAGCCGTCCTGAAATGCCGCTGCCGTTGCATCCGGGCGACGCCAGTAGCCTGCACACACGTTCGGACCGCGCACCCACAACTCGCCACTGATGCCGTCTGCCACATCCAAGCCCTTCTCGTCGACGATGCGCACCGACGTCAGTGGGAGCGGCAGGCCCACCGTTCCGGCGCGCCGTTCGCCCACGTAGGGATTGCTCACGTTCATGAGGGTCTCGGTCATGCCGTAGCGTTCGAGAATCACGTGACCGAATCGATCGCGAAACTCCTCCAGCACCTGTGCAGGCAGTGGTGCCGATCCCGAGACGAACAGCCGAGTGCGCGCTCCAATCGCCCGCGCCACGTCGCCATCGATGTCAAGCAGGCGCACATACATTGTGGGCACACCAAAGAACACGGTCGGCTCGTACGTCGTGAACCACGCGGCAGCTTTCGACGAATCAAAACGCGCCACCAACTTCATGTGACAGCCGGTGAGCAGCCAACTGTGTACGGCGTTGCCCAGACCATGCACGTGGAACAGTGGCAAGGTCGTCAGCATTCGATCGGTCGCACACATGCCCCAACTCGCGTTCAGCACCATGGCGTTGGCGGCGAAGTTGCCCTGCGTCAGGACCGCGCCCTTCGATGCACCCGTGGTGCCGGATGTGTACACCAGCGCCATCGGCGTATCCGCATCACAGACGGTGTCGAGAACCA
>JBEBIR010000460.1:0-3603 GCA_040080315.1 Gemmatimonas sp. | reverse complement strand
CTGCTCTGCCAGTCGCGGTCCGACCGACGACTCCGTCGCGCCGATGCGCAGCATGAGGGGGCCGTCGAATGGCGCGCGCGAGAGCACGGTCACCTCGGGTCCGGGCTGCAGTCCGATTTCGGCAAGGTAGCGCAGCAGCGCCGGGTCCTTGTCGCTGACCAGCACCATGCGCGCGCTCTCGCCCACAGGCAACTCGGCCAATGTCCGATGCGCGCCTTCTTCCACCGTGCCTTCTGACGTGGGAATGGGCGCCCCGTGCGGGTCAACGGTTGGATGGCCCAATGCCGCGGCCATCCGTTCAATGAGTTCGTCTGATGCCGCGTGTTCGAGACGCTCCGCCTCGTCGTGCACGCGATCCCACGGATATCCCAGGATGCTGGTGAGATAGCTCTCGAGGATCCGATGTCGACGAATGGTTCGCAACGCCGCGCGCCGCCCCACGTCGGTGAGCTGCACGCCGTGATACGGCACGTGGTCGAGATACCCCTGTGCGGCCAGACGCCGAATCATGCCGGTCACTGACGCCGGTGCTACCTCCAGCGCGTCAGCCACATCACTGGTTGCCGCCGTCCCTTGTCGCGTTTCGATTTCGTAGATCGCCTTGAGATAGTCCTCAACCGGCGCGGTGAGCGCCGGGAGCGGCAGCACGGGCTTGCGGGTTGACATGGTCTGTGGGCTCAGCGCACGCGGCGGTCGCGAACGACCGGCATCACGTGGTCCGCGGCGTGCGACGGGCATCGCGCACCATCAGCACGGGCACCGTGGTGAGATGCCGCACGTTGTTCGCCGTCTGCCCATAGATGACGTCCTGCAGACCCTTGTGTCCATGCACCGACATGGCGATCAAGTCGCATGCCTCCCGTTCGGCCGCCGCGGCGATTTCGACTGACGGCTCACCCGCGGCCAGGAGCGAGTCCGCCTCGAACCCCTCGGCTCGCAACGCCGCGCAACAGCCTTCGATATATTCGCGATCGTCACGCATTTCTTCCGATTCCCGCAGGTGCAGCGGTCGAAGGTTGCGGGCCGCCCACCCGTCGGCGACATGAATGAGCAGCAGTGATGATGCGCAGAGACGGGCGAGTTGTCGTACGTGCTCGAGGATCACGTCATCACACGCGGAGTGTTCCAGCGGCACCAGGATGCGCCGATACATCAGTTGATCCACGCGCCCAGCGTTTGCCACAACAACCACCCGTTGAGCGACGCGATCACGATGGCCACCGCGTAGGCCGCAACCCGCAGCGTGGTGGAATTGACGAATTCGCCCATCTTCTCGCGGTCAGAGGTGAAGCGCACCAGAGGGAACACGGCAAACGAAAGCTGCAGCGAGAGGATCACCTGACTGAACACCAGCAATTTGGCGGTGCCACTCTCGCCATAGAAGATGGCGACGATCGCCGCCGGCACAATCGCGATCGAGCGGGTCACCAGTCGCCGCAACCAGGGACGAATGCGCAGGTTGAGAAACCCCTCCATCACAATCTGCCCGGCCAGCGTCCCCGTAATCGTGCTGTTCTGGCCACTGGCCAGCAACGCCAGGGCGAAGACGGTGCTCGCCCCCGCCACCCCCAGCAGCGGCGTGAGCAGCCGGTGGGCATCCTGAATCTCGGCGACTTCCGTATTGCCGGTGGTGATGAACGTCGCGGCCGCGACGATCAAAATCGCCGCATTGATGAACAGCGCGAAGGTGAGGGCAATCGTGGAGTCGATGAAGGCGAAGCGCACCGCCTCGCGCTTGCCCTCGGCATTCTCCGCGTACTTGCGGGTCTGCACAATGGACGAGTGCAAATAGAGGTTGTGCGGCATCACCGTGGCGCCCAGAATGCCGATGGCGATGTAGAGCATTTCGGGATTGCGCACGATGTCGATCGTCGGCACAAAGCCGCGGGCGACCGCCCCCAGTTCGGGACGGGTGATGATCAGTTCAAACAGAAAGCACCCACCGACCACGGCGACCAGCGCGATCACCAACGCTTCGAGCAAGCGAAACCCCTTGTTCTGCAGATAGAGCACCACCAACACGTCGAAGACCGTGAGCAGGATGCCCCAGGCGATCGGGATGCCGAACAGCAGCTTGAGCGCAATGGCGGTGCCAATCACCTCCGCCAGATCACAGGCGGCAATGGCGATCTCGCACATCACCCACAGCGCGAAGGTGACCCGTGGCGAGTAGTGGTCGCGACACGCCTGCGCCAAGTCGCGCCCCGTGACAATGCCCAGCTTGGACGCCAGTCCCTGTAACAGCACGGCCATCAGATTCGAAAACAGGATGACCGACAGCAGGGTATACCCGAAACGCGATCCACCCGCGAGGTCGGTGGCCCAATTGCCGGGGTCCATGTAGCCCACGGCGACCAAGTAGCCAGGGCCGGCAAACGCGAGCAGCTTCCGCAACCATGTGGTCCCGCTGACATCGACCGAGCGGTAGACCTCGGCGAGCGACGGGGCGAGTCGCGCACGACGCCATCCGGGCTCGCGCACCGGCTCGTCGGGTGCGGGAAGTGGTGTCGGTTCGGAATTCAGTATAGGCACATACGTGATTTAGTTGATGCTAAATCACAGCGCAAGTGGGATGCGCTCGGCCTGCGGCGCGCGCGACCGGCGCATCGCCATCCACAGGTCCCGTTGCATCACCACCCACGCGATAAGGGTCACCAGCGCCTTCAGCTGCCAACCCTGATGGTAGGCGCCGCGCCACGCGCGAGGCACCAGGTCGGTGCCGCCCAGCGAACCGATTACGAATGCGATCATGAGCACGGCATCTCGCCACCGCGCGCGCGGCAGCACGCTCCACCAAATGCCCAGGCCCGCGAACGCAATGACGTACGTGGGCGATTCGCCCTTGTGATTGAAGAGCGTGGCAAACCCCAGCAGCGAGGCAAGAAATAGCCGTCGCACCAGCGCGTCATCCCATACGCGTGCGGCATGCCAGCTGAGAAACACAATCCAGCCGATGCCGACGGCCTGAATCGGTGCATGTGGGATGGCCGCGTCGCGATACGTCTCGACGATGCCGCCTATCCACGCCTGTTTGACATACAGGTGATCACGAGCGCCGATGGCCAGCCAACTGCGGTACTGCTGCAGCAGCGTGTCGGGCGACGTCACCAGCAGTGGCAACGCCAGCAGTACCGCGCCGGCAGCGATGCACAGCATCACATGACGACCACTCGGGCGACGCAGTGCGCCGAGCAGGCCTGCGACAATCGGGAACACCTTGATGCTGGTGCCAATTGCGACCGCCATCGCCCCGCTGGCCGTGCGATTTCGTTCGCTCGCGACGAGCGCAAAAATCATCAAGGCGGCCGCCAGACCGTTGCTCTGCGCATTCTGAATGGCGCCCAGCGACTCGAAGAACACAATGGCGAGAGCCCAGGCGGCGGCGCGCGGCGGCAGCAGCATTGCCAGCGCCGTCGCCAGCAGTGCGGCATTTGTCAGATTCCACAGGATCAGACCGAACGGAACCGATACGACGGCATACGGTGCGAACAGCAGCGCCCACGTTGGCGAATACTTGTAGAAGTCCAGATGCTCAAGCGGATACGCCGCGTACAGATCCTGACCGTTGAGCAGATGAAAGTAGCTGCTGCGGAATATCAGGAA
>JBEBIR010000459.1:0-3608 GCA_040080315.1 Gemmatimonas sp. | reverse complement strand
GCCTACCGTCACCGGCTCACCGCTCCCGCGCTCGCTACCTGCTGTTGCTCACCCCTCACACCGTCCTAGAAAATCTTCAGATTGATGTACTTCCGCGGATTGGCCTTGATGTCCGCCATCAACGAATCCATTCGCAGCAGCACCGTATCAAATCGCCGATACAGCGCGTCGTCGTTCATCAGCTTGCCGACGGTGCCCTCGCCGGAACTGGCCTTGGTGATGACGGCTTGCACCTGCGTGTTGGTCTGCTTGAGCTCGCGCGACAGTTGCTCAAGGCTGGCCGAGATCGCGCGGACATTCGTCAGGGTGGAATCGACCTTGGCGGTGTCGATGGACGCGATCGTGCTGCGCAACGCATCCTGCGTTCTGGTCAGCTGCTTCGACTGTTCGGCCATCACGCTGCTCATCTGCGCCACCAGTTTCGTGAGTTGCGTGATGGTCGACCGCACGTCCTGCAGGCCGCCACCATCCACGAATTCCGCCCGCGCCTTGGCGGTGAGCGCGCTGACGTCGGCGGCGATGGAGTCGCCCTTGGTGAGCAGTTCGGCCGGACCTGGTGAGCCCTTGCCGGTGGGGATCGTATCGCCCTGCGGCATGAACGACTTCTCGCCAAGCACCGGCTTGATCGCGATCAACTGATCACCAAAGATGCCGTTGGCCTGCACCGTCGCCGTCGATCCTTTCGGCACGCGGTACTGCTGCTGCACCTTGATGCCGACCACGATCGTTCCGTTGGGATCGAGTTCGACGCGGTCGACAAATCCGATCTGGACACCGGCCAGCAGCACCGGTTGCCCTTGCTTGAGGCCCGCCCCCCACGGAAAGCGCGCGAACATGGCGTAATTGCGCGCCAGACCACCGCGCGCAATCCAGATGGTGCCGCCCAGTCCGAGGACCACGGCGCCAGCGAGGAGCAAACCTACCAGCACTTCATCGCGTCGTTTCATAAGGATACAGAGTAGTAAGAACGAAGTACTGAGTACTGAGTACTGAGTACTGAGTCATGCCTGGATGAACGGAGCGAACACCGCGGCGACGATGGCGTCGAGGACGAGAATGGAGACCGATGCGATAACGACCGCGAGTGCGGTGGAACGCCCAACGCCCTCCGCGCCCGCCTCGGTGACGTACCCTTCGTACGAACACACAAAGGCGATGGCGCCGCCGAAGCAGACGGCCTTGATCAACGAATAGACCACCTGAAATTCGGTGAAGGCCAGTCGCAGCCCGTCCAGAAAATCGGAGGTGCGCACGTCCGTCGCCAGCACGAGCGTGGCCCACGCGCTGAAAATGGCGGTGGCGTTCGCGATGATGGTGAGCGCGGGGATCATCACCAGCGCCGCCAGCAGACGCGGCAGCGCCAGATAGGCAATGGGATCGAACGACAGCGTTTCCAGCGCGTCAATCTGTTCCGTCACGCGCATGGTGCCGATCTCGGCGGTCATGCGTGCACCGACGCGACCGGTGAGCACCAGCGCCGTGAGCAGCGGCCCCAGCTCAAGCACGATGCTCTGCCGCACGATAAGGCCGACCACGGACAACTGCACACCGGGAAAGAGCTGGTAGCGCGTCTGAAAGGCGGTGACGCCACCCAGGAACGCGGCGACGATTGCCGCCAGCGGCAATGACTCCACGCCGATGCGTTGCATCTGGCGAATCGTCTCGGGACCCCAGGTGCCCGGCTCCCGCAGCGCGCGCGCGATATCGCGCGCGAAATACGCGCGCTGGCCAATCGAGTGCAGCAATCCGGCGGTGCGCCGATACGACGCTCGCACGACCCGTTCGATCGGCATCAGGTTCGCACTCGGGCCAGCAGCACGATGGCCAGCAATCCGACCAAAGCGTTGGGCATCCAGGCGGCAAGTTCAGGCTGCATCAGCCCTTTCCCGCCCACAGCCTTCGTCAATTGAATAAGCACGAGGAACAATACCGTGGTGGCCAAGCTGATGGCCACACCAAAGGCCGCCCCTCCGCGCTGCGAGCTGGTCGCCAACGGCGCCCCGAACAGCGCAATGATGATGCACGTGACCGGAATGGCGATCTTCAGCATGCGCTCAACCTTGAGCAGATTCACCTCGGCGCCCGAGCGCTCCAGCGCCCGAATGAACGCGGTGAGTTGCGCATAGTTCATCTCGGTGGGTTCGCGCTCGGTGGCACGCAGTTCATCCGGCGTCTCCTTGAGCCGTCGGTCGAGAATTGAGTCGAATCCGAAGGCCAGATCGATCGAGTCATTCGGCAGGACGTGCAGCTGTCCCTTGCGCAGCAGCCAGCCCTGTCCCGCGCGCCAGTGCCCGCTGTCGGCCGCAATCAGCAGGCCGGCCCGACGCTTCGAGCCACGCTCCTCGATTTCCACGCGTTCGATGCGTTGCTTCTCGGTGTCCAGCGCGTAGATGCGGTACACGCGACCCACGTCGTTGGCGAAGGCAAAATTGTAGCGCGCCGTTTCGCGAAATTCGCTCTTCCCGGCGAGCAGCTTGAGACGTTTCGAATTGGCCGGTGGCGCCACTTCGCTGAAGACCAACCCGATACCCGTGGCCAGCGTCGCCATCACGATGATCGGCGCAATAAAGCGGTAGAAGCTGATCCCCGACGCCTTGGCCGCCGTGATCTCGGCGTAGCGGGTGAACGTGCCGATCGAGAACACCGTGGCGAACAGCACAGCGGCCGGCAGGACCATGAACAGCGTGTCGGGAATCCAGTAGAAGTAGCTCATCGCCACGTCCTGATACGACAGCTTCTTCTCCGTGTACTTGCGAAGATTGTCCACCAGATCGATGACAAACACGAGCACGGGAAAACCGGCAACTGTCACAAAGAAAATGCGCGCGAACTCGGCGGCCACATAACGATCGAGCGGCGTGATGAAGCGGGCGCGCCCGGTGGAACGAGCGGCACTCATGCGGTAGCCGCCTTCTCACGCACGAGCTGGCGTCGGACCGCGCGGTCGTGCCACCATTCCCGCACACCGCCGCCGCGCGAGCTGTCCGTGGTCGATTCGACACGCCAGAGCATCATGATGCCCACGATCGTGAAAATCACATTGGCAATCCACATCGCGACCGATGCCGGAAGTCGACCCTTGTCGGCCAGTGCTTCGCCGGCCATGAGGCAGACATAGTACAGCCCGAAAACCACGATGCTGACGCCGAGCGTGACACCCACGCCGCCACGGGGAAAACGGAGCGCGATTGGCGGTCCGAACAAGACGAACACGAGACAGGCGAACGACAGGGCGAACTTCTTGTGGATCTCCACGGCCAGGCTGTCAAGCGACTCGCGCGACTCCAGCAGCTGCATGTTGGCGGCCATCATGGAGCTCCGGTCCTCCGAGGCGTCGCTAGTTGCCGCCTGCGGCGCCGGGGTAGCCGGCGTTATGGGAGCAACGGAGGTCGGCACCGTCGTCGAAACCGTGTCCGCGGACGTGACTGGCGGAACGACCACGGGCTGTGAAACCGGTACAGAGGTTGGGGGTACGGGTGGCTGCGGCACTGGAAGTTGCTGTACCGGAGCTTGTTGTGCCGGAGGTTGCTGTACCGGAGGTTGCTGCACCGGAGGTTGCTGTACCGGAGGTTGCTGCACCGGAGGCTGCCCATCATTCACCCCGACCC
>JBEBIR010000458.1:0-3608 GCA_040080315.1 Gemmatimonas sp. | reverse complement strand
GGTGCGCACTGCCGCGGCAATCTTGGCGGGATACTCGACGCACAAGTAGTGACGCGAGCGTTCGAGGAAGCGGGAAGGGAGGTCGAAAGTCATGTCGGGAGAAGGTAATGACTCGGACCGCTAGCGGCAGACCTTCACTTCCCAGTTGTCGATGCCGTGGGTCGTCACATATGCCGAGCCACCAGCATCAGAACTGTTGCTGCGGTAAAACCCGAACTGCAAGGGCGCGCCAGACGTGGAGAAGTCTGCGCCGGGAAAATCCGCTATTCGCATGCTCACTCGCTCGGCGCGCTGCCACGACTCGCTGGTAAACGTCCCGCCAGACAATGGCACGGCATAGCGCGCGGCGCCCTGTTTCATGACGAACCCAGCGCCGATCGCCGCGCCCACAAACGGTGGTGCGAATTGAATGCGGTCCTCACGATAGTCGATGGAGACAATCGCGCCGATCACTCCTGGACTATAGGTCGTGGGAAACATGTGATCCACGACGATGGTGCTCGGACTCTGCATGGCATGCGCCATTCGCAGATACACGCCCGGATTTCCGCCGGGCGAGACCGTTTGCGGTGTGGTCTCCACGGCGCCTCCCGATTGGGATGGCACGGACGAGACGAACGGATTCCCAAGCGTGAAGTCTTCGGACAGCACCGTGCAGAGGTTCGAAACGGTGATGATCGCCGTTCCGCTACGGTTGGTGGCTGTTTCTCTCGCGGTGATCGTCGTGGTGCCGGGCCCGACGGAGCTCACTGTACCGCCGGTCGGCGTCACGGTCGCGACGGCAAGATTGGACGATGTCCAGGCGATCGACGGTGCGCTCATCACAACCCCGAACGCGTTCGTGACCGTGGCCGTGAGCGTGATCGGCGGCCCACCGGCCGTGAGTGAAACAGGATTCGGCGTGATCGCGACGCTGCTTGCGATTGGTTGACGAACGGTCAGCAGTACGGTGTCCGCCTTCTCACCATGGCCGACAAGGCCCATGCGGACGCTCACCTGGATGGGGCCCCCGCTCGTCAGGCCTTTCACTTGTGCCTGCGTCGGCGGCTGCCCGGCGACCGTCAAGACTTGCGCGATTGACGCGTCGGAACTACTCCACGCAGGCGTGAGTCCCACGCACACTTCACTGATGGTTGCCGTGAATGTCGCGACTTCACCGGGTTCGACGGTCTGAGAGGTCGGCCCTGCCACAACAGAGGTGACGCAATTGTGGTTGGGCGTGTAGAGCACATCAGGGCCAGCACAGCCGCCAACCGCGGCTCCGACGAGCGAAAGGAGCGCTCGATATCCGAACGTCACGAGTTGCTGCTGTTCGATAGGCAAATGACGCGTGCAGCGCATTGGCGCTCCGTTTGAACTGTACTTGCACGGCTTCGGCCTGCCCATGGAGCTTGGGGTCTACCTCCGACGGCCGCAAGGCGGAGCCAGGTTCGCCCCTACTTGATCGCGCCGGCCGCGCCTGCACGTCGGGGATCGGCCCCAGCCGTTACGACCTTGCCGTCCACGCGCACCGCCGCACCGTATCCTTCCCGCACCTCGCCACGGAGCGACACGAAGTTCAGTCCGTAGCCAAGCGTGCGTAGCCGCGCGATCACTTCCGGCGCGAATCCATCTTCCAGTTGAATGTTGTACGGCGTTGGCGCGGCCGGCGCGCCGCCGCCACCGCCGCGGCCTCCACCGGGCGCACCGCCACCCCCGCCGCCCGGAAGAAAGCGCGGCAACTCCAGCGCTTGCTGCGGACTCAGATTGTAGTCCAACACGCCCAACAGTGACTGATACACCGCGCTGGTGATCCATGCATTTCCGGCGGCGCTGACAGCCACAAACGGTTTGCCGTTCTTGAATGCGATGGTGGGTGCAATCGTGCTGCCGTGCCGCGCGAAGGGAAGCCGCGCTCCGTACTGCGTGGGATCGGTGCCGTATGATGTCAGCTTGTCGTTGCTCAGGAATCCAAGCCCTGGTGTGACATAGAAGTTGCCTCCCCACGTGCCGAGTGTCTGCGTGACGGCCACCATGTTGCCGTCGTTGTCGGCTACGGTGAAGGCGGTGGTGCCGGCGGCGTGGCACACGGTCATTTCTGCGGCGTGGTCGTCGCCGCACGGCGAGTCTGCTCTGTCTTGTGTCTCCTGTCTGCCTTGACCCGTCTCCCGTCTCCCGTCTCCCGTCTCCCGTCTGCCTTTCAGACACTCCAGCGTATCTCCACGCACGCTGGCCGGCGTGAGTGCCTTGTCGGCGTTATAACACGCCCAGCGCCCACGCGCCGTGTCCTTGTTCACGATAGGTGCGACATCGATGGGCCACATTGCGGGATCGGCAATGCGATTGCGTGAACTGGGCACCAGAAACCACGCGGACAATGCGGCGTGCATCGACGCGGCATCGTCACGATACGACTTGGGTGCTGGATACTGCTCCAGCAAGTTGAGTCGCGCGACGAGTTCCGCGCCACCGCTCACTGGTGGTGCACCGGAGTAGATGGTGTAGTGGCGATAGGTGCCGCTCACGGGCTCGCGCTCGGGTGCGAAATAGCGCGCGAGATCGCTCAGCTTCATGGCGTTGCCCTTGGCGCGTAAGTCGGCGATCCACTTGGTGGCCACTTCGCCCTTGTAGAAACCGTCGGCGCCATTCTTCGCGATCTGTTCTAATACCCACGCCAGATCGGGATTCTTCAGCGTATCACCGACCTGCAGTGGCTCTCCATTGCGAAAGAACAGTGCGCGACTGCCCTCGTATTTCGCGAAATGCTCGCGCTCGGTGGCCAATGTGGTAGCGAGTCCGTCACTCACCTCATAGCCGTTCCGCGCCGCGCGAATCGCGGGCGCAAGAAGCTCGGCCCATGGCACTGTCTTGCTTCCGTACTTGAGCCATGCCGCATGCATGCCGCTGACGGTGCCGGGCACGTTGGTGAGTACCGGACCGTCGCTGGGGTAGCGACCGTTCACCATGAGCGACGTATTGGACAGTCCCGCGTCTTCAGGAACGCGACTCATGAACTCGAACAGCGTGGGCTTTGGTAACGACTTGAGCGCGATCACCATCTCCCCGTAACCGGCGATGCCGCTGGCATCGGGTTCGACCACACCGAGAGCGAAACTCACGGCCACCGCGGCGTCGACCACGTTGCCGCCCTTGCGCAGAATCTCGAGACCAGCCTCGGTCGCAACAGGATGGGCGCTGGACACGGCGGCGCGTCCGCTGGCCGGTTCACGCAGGGTGGGGCGCGCCTTGAGTGCATCGTGAATTGCGGCTTCCAGTGCGCTATCGCTGGTCGCGGCCACGGCGCGCGGACGAATCGACGTCTTGATACGTTCCCACTGCCCCCGGCGCGCGTCGGCGTGCGAGAAGTACAAACGTGTCGAGCGGTCCCACACGCGGTCGAATGCGGCCGCGTTGCGATCGGCGCGCGTTTCACCACCGATCAGTCGCTGCACGCTGGTGACATTCGGCGCGATGGGCGCGGTGGCGAAGGTGAGGCGCTCTGTGGCGCTCGCAGTCGACGCGCGGAGCACCGCGCTCCGATCACTGCCGCGATCAGGATCGCCGTTGTAGCCCACGTTGGTCTCGTCGAATGACGCGATCGCCACCGTCTTGTCATCGGGTGACCATGC
>JBEBIR010000457.1:0-3616 GCA_040080315.1 Gemmatimonas sp. | reverse complement strand
CGACATGCTGCGCGTCCCCGGCAGTGATTGCGATCTGCAGCAGGTGCGCGCGCGCGGTGGCGCGGTGAAGGTCGTGTACTCACCCCTCGATGCACTCACCATCGCCGAGCGAAATCCGACCAAGGAAGTAGTGTTCTTCGCGGTGGGCTTCGAAACCACGGCGCCCGCCAACGCGATGGCCGTCGCCGAAGCTGCCCGACGAGGACTGCGCAACTTCAGCGTGCTGGTTTCTCATGTAACGGTGCCACCGGCGATGGAGGCCATCCTGTCGGCGCCGGACAACCGCGTGCAGGGATTTCTGGCGGCCGGACACGTGTGCACCATTATGGGATGGACCGAGTATGAACCCATCGCGCGACGCTATCGCGTACCGATTGTGGTCACCGGTTTTGAACCGCTCGACATTCTGGAAGGCATGCTGATGGTTGTTGAGCAGCTCGAGCGCGGAGAATTCAAGGTCGACAATCAGTATGCACGGGCCGTCAAGCGCGATGGAAATCAAGCAGCGCAGGAAACCGTCAATCGGGTGTTTGAACTGCGCGATCGCCAATGGCGAGGCATCGGTATGATTCCCGGCAGTGGACTGGGCATTCGCCCCGAATTCGCGGCGTGGGACGCCGAGGTGAAGTTCGATCTCTCCGGAATCGTCGCCAACGAGCCGGCAGACTGTCATGCCGGCGAGGTGTTGCGCGGACAGATGAAGCCCTTCGATTGCCCGTCATTCGGCAGTCGGTGTACGCCGGAAAGTCCCATGGGTGCACCGATGGTTTCCAGCGAGGGGGCGTGTGCGGCGTACTACAACTACGGCCGTTTTCGTCACGGTTCTCCGCTGTACAATCCCGATATGTCCCTACCGATTCTGGCGACCCCATGACCACCACGTCACTCACCGCGCCGTCCATCGCCAGCGTCGGGCTGAACTGCCCCACGCCGCATCGCCCCGACGACTGTGTCGTGCTGGGACACGGTTCGGGCGGCAAGTTGTCGGCGCAGCTTTTTCGCGAACGATTCCTGCCGCACTTCGACAATCCCGTGCTGCGTCAACAGGGCGATGCCGCAGTGCTCACGGTGGGCAATGCACGCGTCGCCATGTCGACTGACACATTTGTCGTCCAGCCACTCGAGTTTCCCGGAGGAAACATCGGAACGCTGGCGGTGCATGGCACCGTCAACGACCTCGCCATGATGGGCGCCCGTCCGCTCTATCTCACCACCGGCTTCGTCATCGAAGAAGGCTTGGGCATGGACGTGCTCGATCGCGTCATTGCGTCCATGGCAACGGCGGCGCGTGAACAGGGCGTGACCATCGTCGCGGGTGACACCAAGGTTGTCGAGCGCGGCAAGGGCGATGGACTGTTCATCAACACGACTGGTATGGGCCTACTCGACGACGGGTTTGCGCCGTCGGCCGATCAAGCGCGACCTGATGATGTCATTCTCCTGAGCGGACCGATCGGTCGGCATGGCATGGCCATCATGTCCGCGCGCGAAGCGATCGGGTTCGACACCACCATCACCAGCGACACGGCCGCCCTCTGGCCGTTGGTGGATGCACTGCGGCACGCGACACAGGGACACGTCCACGTGCTGCGCGACCCAACGCGCGGTGGAGTTGCCAGCGCACTCAACGAAATCGCTGTGGCGTCGAATACCGGCATGCTGCTGGACGAAGCGAGCATCCCGGTCCCGGCCGATGTCCTGGCGGCGTGCGAGATGCTGGGGCTCGATCCGATGTACGTCGCCAACGAGGGCGTGCTGGTCGCGATCGTGCCACCGGAACACGCCGACGCCGCATTGTCTGCGCTACGCGCGCATCCCATCGGGGCTGACGCCGTGCGCATCGGGCGCGTCGTTGCGACGCACCCGCGCATGGTCGTGATGCGAACCCACGTCGGCGGCACGCGGATCGTCGATCTGCTGCCCGGCGACCAACTGCCGAGGATCTGCTAGCGCGTCGGCTATTTCGCCTTCGGCGACTTCGCCGGCACGACGCCGGCATCAGTCAGCACAACTTTGTCGTCCTTGTCAAAGCCGACAGACAAATTGGCGGCTTTGGCCAGCATGCTGAGCGCCTCGCCCGACGACTGCATGCCGATCTGCAGGGAGACCGTGCGCTCGCCGAGTGCCGCATCGGCCAGTGACGCCTTGAGGTCGAACCACCGAATCAGCTCGGGCAGCACGTGCTTCACTGGCGCATCCACAAAGGACAGCGTGTCCCGCACCCACGCGAATGACAGGGCGCGGGCGGCGTCGTCCATCTCTTTCACGGCGCCGTCCAGCCCCACGCGCACCGCCTTGCCCGCCGCGACCGCGGTCTCACCGCGCACGTCCTTGACACGCACGGAGACGCTGCCTTCGTCGACACTCAGCATCACGGCGCTGTCTTCTTCAAACGCCCGAACCGTGAACTGCGTTCCCGTCGCCGTGATGATCGCGCTTCCGGCGCGCACGGTGAACGGCAACGGCTGACCTGCTCCGACGGTGAACGCCGCCGTGCCGGTCAATTGCAGCGTGCGCATCGTGCTCCCGAATTCAATCGGCAAGCGCAGCTTCGAATCCGATCCGATCTTGGCCTTCGATCCGTCGCTGAGGTCAACCGTGCCTCGCTGCCCGCGCTGCGAGCTCAAGGTACGGGCATCATCGGCAGCAAGGGCCTTGGTGACGGCGATATCGGCACCGCCTGCGTTCATCAGCTTCATGCCATACACGATCACGATTCCCAACACGACAATGAGCGCCGTGGGTCCCTTCCAGCCGCCGCCCTTTCCAACCTTCTGCACGTGCTGCGCGGCGTGATGCTTGCGCGTCGCCTGCACTTCGCCGACCGCCTTCTCGTGATCCACCTTCGCCGGATGCAGGGCTTCCAACAGTTTCTGCACCGCTTCATCGGCGCTCATGGCAGACACGTGCGGGGCGTGTGCCGCTCCACCCTGTCGCGTGTGCAGTGCCGCGTGCCGACGACGCTGTTGCGCCGCTTCGCCGACGACCGCTTCCTGAAGCGCCGAGGTCACACCTGGCGCATTGTCGAAATCCGTCCGACGTGACCAGACCCCCAGCGTGGCCTGCTGCGCAACTCGACCGCTGAAATGCGCCAGATCAGGACCCAGTGCCTCGCGCGCGTGCGCGACCAGGCTGTCGTATCGTGAACGGAAGAGGGCGGTCAGCGCTTGTTCGTCGCCGCTCTTGAAGGCGGTGAACTGCGCGGAGTCGATGGGCTGCAACTGGTCGGCCATTGGTCCTTCCTTTCGAAAGACTGGGATGCCATGTCCGGCGCGCGACGCGCGCCGCGAGCGCGCACGGTCCGCGCTATGCTCGAATCTGTCGCCCGATCTCCTGAGCCGCAAACGGGAGTCACCCCACGTTCCGTAGGGAACTCCCCTCAGGCTTACTCCAGACTCGGTTCCCACGCCTCCGCTTCACGCGGACGGAGGTGCGGATTGCGCGTCAGCATTCGCACGCACGTGTTCCAGCGAAGAATAGCCTCGTCGTTTCCCTGCGGACGCTCGGCCTCGGCCTTGGCATACCAGGTCATCGCCTTTTCGATCCAGTCGTACGCCATTTCCGAGCCGCGCGGGACCGCACGCTGCAGCACCGCCTTGGCCCACCGTTCGCAAAT
>JBEBIR010000035.1:0-15180 GCA_040080315.1 Gemmatimonas sp. | reverse complement strand
GGTTGAAGGTGCCCCATCGCGGGCGTGGCTCCACACCCGGTGGGGGCGGGGCGGCGGGTTCCACCGCTTCCTCACGCCGCCCCAGCACCATCGTGACTCGACCGGCCGGGTTGAACTTCACGATCATGTGGGTGCCTTCGTCGGTTGCCCAGATGTTGTCATCGCGGTCGATGCGCACCGTATGGGCAAACGAAAAACCGTACAAGTCCTTGCCGACCTCGCGCAGATAATTGCCCGTCGCGTCAAACTCGAACAACTGCGAAGCGGACGCGCCGTGCACGGTGGATCGCACTCCCGTGCGCGTGAACACAAACACGTGTCGCTTCGAGTTCAGGGCGATACCGACGACTTCGCCGAAGTGCATCGACGCCGGCAGCTTCAGTGGCTCGATGTTCGCGTCGAACCGGATTTCCGGCACGGTGGCCTGGGCTCCAACATGACGCGCGACGATGAACGGCGTGGCGACTGCCACTGCCGCAACGGCAATCCGATGCATGAACGGGCTCCTGCGGAAAGGTCGAAACCACCACGGCGCGTGCACCATAGGCTGCGGTGCATTGGTCCATTGCGCAAGCACCGCGGGCATGCTGCCGGGGGGATCGTTAGCGCAATGCGCGACCCATGCGGACAAGATCGACGGTGACCCCATTCGGCAACGGGTGGACGACCCGTTCCAGGGTCGAGTACCCCAATGCGCTGTAGAGCGGTTCGCCGGGTAGCGTCGCCATCAACTCGGCACGATGGAATCCCGCCGCCAGCGCCGCCCTCTCGCAATGCACCAACAGGTGCCGACCAAGGCCTTGTCGCGCCACGGAGGGGTGCACGAAGAAGGCGCGAATGCGCGCGGCATCCGTTCCCGGCGACAGCAGCGGGTCGGCGTCGTGCTTGGTCTGATCGCCACCGAACAGTGTGCGACGCGCACTCCATCCGCCGCAGGCGATCACCTGCGCGTCGCGTTCCATCACGAAGTAGGTCGCGTCACGAATGAGCTGCGTGTCCACACCGAACACGTGCGTGATGAGCGCGGCAATCTGCTCGGGTTGGTAGAACGCACGACTGAGGTGCCGGGCCGATTCGGCGATCAGCAGGTTGAGCGACGACACATCGTCCAGTTGCGCACGTCGGAGCGCATTCATGGTTCGCGCGACAGGTCAGCCGCGCCGATGCCCGCCGCGCGTCCTGTCGCCCACGCCCACAGAAAGTTGTACCCACCGATCGGGCCGAACGCGTCCAGCACTTCCCCGCACAGAAATAACCCGGGATGCCGTCGGCTTTCCATTGTGCGCGGATTCACTTCGCTCAACGCGACACCGCCGCCGGTCACTTCGGCCTTCTTGTACCCCTCGTCACCGTGGCAAGGAAGTTCGCCGCGTACCAGCGTGTCGATGAGCGCGCGGCGTTCCTCGCGTCGCAACTCGGACAGCGGACGCGTGGGGTCCACACCGGCTTGCGCCAGCAACGCCGCCGCCAATCGATCGGGCAGGACGGCGCGCAACGCACCAGTCACCGTGCGCGCACCGTGCGGCTTGAGCGCCAACTCCCACGCCGCGTCGTCCAGCGTTGTCCATTGCACGTGCACCTTCGCCACCGATGTTCGCGCGGTGCGGTCGCGCACCATCACATGTGACACGTCCAGCACGGACGGCCCGCTGTATCCATGATGGGTGAAGAGGAACCCGCCGGTGGCCTGCGCACTGCGCTCATCGCTACGGGCAGTGAGCGAGACCGTCAGCGATACGCCGGACAGCTCGTTGAAGGCCGAGTGATTTGCAGTGAGTGGGGTGAGCGCCGCGTACGTTGGATGCATCGTATGACCGAGTGCGGCCAGCATGCTGAGGCCCGCGCCATCGCTGCCGGTGTTTGGCACAGACAGACCGCCGGTGGCAACGATGACCGCATCGCCGTGCAACGGAACGTCATTGTCCATCGACACGTCCCACCCGTGGTCGCTTGGCGCCAGACCGGTGACACGGGTCTGCATGCGCATCTGTACGCCCTGTGCGCGCGCGTAGGCCAGCAATGCATCGCGCACATCGCGGGCCCGATGCGAGGCGGGAAACAGCTTCGCCGACTCGACCTCCTCGACCAGCGGAATCCCCAGCGTCTGCTCGAAGAAGGCGCGCTGTTCGGCCAGGGGCCATGCGCGCACCATTTTGCGAAGGACATTGGGCGACGAATCGGTGACAAAGCGCGATTCGTCGACGTGCGCGGGAAGCACGTTGCAGCGACCGCCGCCGCTGATGAGGATCTTGCGTCCGCCGTCTTGCGTGCGCTCCACCAGCACGGTGTCGGCGCCGGCACGTGCCGCAAAGATCGCCGCCATTGAACCGGCGGCTCCCGCGCCGATCACCACTACGCGTTTCGTCATCCGTACAACATAGAACACCGAATGCACCACCGGCGTCTCTGGGCCGCATTCAGCCCCGAGACGCCGGGAGTTTCGCATCCGTCAATCGCTATTCGATGATGGCGATCGTGAACACTTGATCGACATTGAGCGCCGCACCGGCCGTGACGCAGGCGACACGCACCACCAGGTCGGCGCCCGCGCGTGTGATCTGGATGGCCGTGCAGTGATTATTGTTCGCGCTTCCGCCGTACGACGACACGATGGCGGATACCGGCACGGAAGCAGCGCCTCCCAATCCGGCAAAGGTCACGTCATACGAGCCGAGACCGAGCCTGGCGATGCTGATCGCGCCACCCGTACTGTACGTATACGAGCCGACTGGATTCGCCGGAGTGACCGGGTCATACATCCACGAGACGGCGAAGCGCTTGCCCGCGCGACCTGCATCGATGACCAGCGTTCCAAACCGCTCGTCCACCGCGGCGCCCGTTGGACCATAGCAGTACACCGTCGCGGAGAATACACTCAGACTCCAACCGCCGTCCGCGCACCACGTGCCTGCTGTAGTGCCCCACGACTGCGAAAAGTGATTCTCGGGATTGTCAGTGCCCTGACGGCCCAGCGCCAGAAACTTGATCGTGTACCGGCCCGGCGAGCCGGTGCCTTCCACCGTGACGTCGGCGTCGGTTCCCCGCGAAGTGTAGGTGAAGGGCGAGGTCGGCGAGAACGGTGACGCGGCGATTGCGGCCTGCGGCGTCACCAGGAATCCCGTGCGACCGGTAAACACGCCGCGCCCAAAGGCCACGAACGAGAATGGGGCGTCGACGGCGGCGCCGGTGTTCACCGACCCACAGATGACCTTCAACAGCAAGGCACCGTTGCCAACGTTGGTTGGATTTCCGTTCGGATGACACTGCGCGAACGTCGCCCTCGCATTCACGTACGCAAAGCGCTGCGACGGATTGCCGGCCGCCATGCCGGGGATGGTCACCTCGTAGCTACCCGTCGCGACCTTGGCCACGGTGGGCGCGTCTCCAGCGCCGGTGAACGCTTCGGTTGCCGCATACGGAGCGGCGGGAGTGGCCACACCGGCGAGTCCGTAGGCGAGATAGACGGGCGCGTTCACCGTGATAGCGGCAGTCGCTGAAATCCCCTCAACCGTTGCGGTAATGGTGACCGGTCCGCCCGGCGCCACACTCGTAACAACGCCGGCGGCCACAGTGGCCGTTGCGTTGTTCGACGATCCCCAGGTCACTGTTCGACCCGTGAGTACTCCGCCCGCAGCATCACGGGCCGTGGCAACCAGCGTCGTGGTCTGACCCACAATCAGGGTCGCCGTTGTCGGTGCCAATGCGACGGTCGCCACCGGAACCTGAATGACCGTGATCGCCACCGTCCCTGACCGTCCATTGGTCGCCGCGCGAATAGTCACCGGTCCACCGGGCGTCACACCGGTGATGCGCCCGTCGCTGGCGACGGATGCCACCGCGGCGTTGTCGCTGGACCAGCTGAGCGTCGGTGCCGGCGAGCAATTCTGCGCTGTGTAGTTGGCCGAGGCCTGCGTCGATTGACCGACGGTAATCGTGGTCGCCGCCGCGCCAACCGTGATGGCGCTGACCGTGCAGACTGGGGTGACGTCGGTTCCACCGCCGCTACAGGCCGCTACCGCGCAAACCGCGCAGGTGGTGAGAAGAGCGCGCCACTGACCGTTGGCGACCGCTTGAGGTGTGCGATGGGGTATGCGCATTGGATTGTGTCGAAGGTGATTCGGGGCGGGGCAAAACCGACCGACATACTGCGATTAGACTTGAATAGTGTCCTGCAGTCACCAAGATGTCCATTTGCTCCAAAGCACCATCCATCACGTCTCGCACATGTCCACGCTCTTTTCTCCGCTCGCGCTTCGCTCGCTCACATTGCGCAATCGCATCGGCGTCTCTCCGATGTGCCAGTATTCGAGCGTCGACGGTCTCGCGAACGACTGGCATCTGGTGCATGTGGGCGCACTCGCCACTGGCGGTGCGGCACTGGTGTTCACCGAAGCGGCGGCCGTGACGCCAGAGGGACGCATCAGCTCCCACGATCTTGGCGTGTGGGACGACGCGCACATTCCGATGCTGCGCCGCATCGCGGAGTTCGTGCGAGCGCAGGGTGCCGTGGTTGGCATCCAACTCGCGCACGCGGGGCGAAAGGCCAGCACGGGGCGCCCGTGGGAAGGAGGCGGCAAGGTTGCGCCAGAGGAGGGCGGCTGGGATGACGTGTACGCGCCCAGTGCGATCGCGTTCTCTGACACCTATCCGCAGCCGCGGGCACTCTCGTTGGAGGGAATCGAGCGCATCGTGGCCGCATTTCGCACGGCCGCGCAACGCGCGCTCATGGCGGGCTTTCAAGTCGCCGAGATACACGCGGCACACGGCTACCTGTTGCACGAGTTCCTCTCGCCGCTCTCCAACCACCGCACCGATGACTACGGCGGGTCATTCGCCAATCGCGCACGAATGACGCTTGAAGTCGCCGCCGCTGTACGCAGCGCGTGGCCGAGCGATCTGCCGGTCTTCGTGCGCATCTCGGCGACCGATTGGGCCGACGGTGGATGGGAGGTCGACGAAGCCGTGCAACTCGCGACACAGCTCAAGAAACTGGGTATCGACCTCATTGATTGCTCCTCGGGCGGACTGGCGTCTCACCAGAAGATCGCGATCGGACCGGGATATCAGGTTCCGTTCGCCAAACGCATTCGGCACGAGGCCGGCATTGCCACGTCGGCTGTTGGACTCATCACCGATCCACATCAGGCCGAGCGCGTGGTGAGTGACGGCGATGCCGATATGGTGCTGCTCGCACGTGAACTGCTGCGGAACCCGCGTTGGCCGCTGATGGCGGCGCACACGTTGGGGGTGACGGTGCCGTGGCCGTCGCAGTACGAGCGAGCGCGACCGAGATAGCGTCTGCAGTCCGTGCACCACTTAGTACTCCCATCGAGCGATGGTGTCGGCGCCGGGCGATTTCTACGCTTCAGGTATGAATGCGCGCGTCACTGTGGTTGATCCTCGTGCCGTTCGTCGGCGGAAAGCCGAGCGGTACGCCGATCGATGTGCTGACGGGCTTTCTCAGTGACGATGGTGAGGCGATGGGCCGACCGGTGGGTGTGGCCGTCGACCGGCAGGGATCATTGCTGGTAGCCGACGATGTCGGGAATACGGTGTGGCGCGTGCGCGCGTCGGGTCGATAGCAGCGGGCCTCGCTTCCGCGGCGCGTCGCCGGCGCGTGGCAATCGCGAACGCGCTACCTTCTCGTCCTCACTAGCGCTATCCTCGTTCATGCCTTCGTCCCGCTCGAAAGCACCCGCTGGACCAACCGATCGTTCGGGGGCCGAGACGTCGCACGCGGCGGCGGCGCAATCGGCGCCTGCGCGTGAGTGGGTGTGGTGGATGTTCGTGCTCGCGCCAGTACTGTTCAATGCGTTCTGGCTGGTGCCCGAGTTGTCGACCGGGGTCCCCAGCAAGAACGACAGCGCCTTGCACCTGTTGCTGGTGCATGCGGCGAGCGACGCGGTTCGTGCGGGCAGCAATCCGTTCGACTTCTGGGTACCGCAGCTTGAACTCGGATTCCCGCAGTTTGTGTACTACCAGCATCTCCCGCATCTGGCGGTCGTCGCATTGCACCGCGCCCTGCTTGGCACCGTCGAATTGGAAACGCTCTTTCATCTGGTGCGGTATGTGCTGCTGGTGGCGTTTCCGATCACGGCCGCGTGGTCCATGCGACAGATGGGGTATTCGTGCATTGCGGCAGGCGTCGGCGGCGTCGCGGCATCGCTGTTCTCTGCCAGCGCGCGCTACGGCTTCGAATACAACAGCTACGTGTGGCGTGGTGTCGGGCTGTACACCCAGCTCTGGGGAGTGCATTTGGCATTCCTCGCACTGGCCTCGGTGGTTCGGACCGTGAATGAAGGGCGAGGGTACGTGCGCACGGCGCTGATGTTCGCGCTGCTTGCGGTGTCGCACCTGATCTACCTGTACATCATGGCGCTCACGAGCGCGCTGGTGCTCGTGATGGGGACTCCATGGCGGACCGCGTGGCGAGCCATCTTGCCACGCACCGCGCGACTTGCCGTGCCCGGAGTGCTCGCCGTGGCGATGGCGTCGTACATGCTCTGGCCGTTCCTGCAGTCGAGTCACGCCTACCTGAATAGTCTGCCGGGAATGGCGAATAATTATCGACCGGTTGGCCGGGCCGTGCTGTCGGTCCTGCAAGGCAGACTGCTGGACTTCGACCGCCTTCCGGTGTTGTCGGTGCTGGCGGCCATCGGCGTGGTCGCCGCGGTGGTGCGACGCGGTCCGCAGCGCCTGTTCGCGCTGACCGGATTGGCCGTGTGGTTGGTGCTCTTTCTTGGTCGACCGTTGCTGGATGCGCTGGGCGGCGCGCTGCCGTCCCATTCCGGTTTCGTGAGCTTTCGCTTCGTCGGTGCGGTCGGAATGTTCTTCGTCCTGATGATTGGCGTCGGCGGCGAGGCATTGTGGGACGCTGTCGGACGGCTGCGCGTGCTGTCGTTGCGCGCGCGAACCGTTGTCGCGGTGACACTGTTGTGCGTGATCTTCGCGCCGGCGTTCGTCGAGCGCGCCCAATACTATGGCGGCAATCGTCAGCTCATTGAGGAAACGCGCGCCGCGCTCATGGAAGACACGCAGCTGGGCACGGTGCTGTCGGCCATCGCCGCCGATTCCGGGGAGGGGCGCTCGGACGGTCGGGTGTACGCCGGTTTGCGGGATGGATGGGGCGGACAGATGATGGTCGGTCCCAGTCTCCGCGTGTTTGATGTCATCAATGCGCATCGACGCGCGTCGATCGGGAACCCATTTCAGGGCCTCGCCCTCAACTCCGGACTCCACTACAACTTTCGCGACGGTGACGCCGGACTATTCGATGCGTTCGATGTGCGTCTGGTCGTCACACCAGCGGCGGTCAACGCTCCACCATTCTTCCAGTCGGTTCTGCGAACGGAGCGCTACGCCGTGTGGCGCGTGCCCACGAGTGGCATTACACACTACGTCGCCGTCATCGGCCGACGGTCGGCGAGGACTCAACGCGAGCTCTATGTCGGCGCGTCGGACTGGTTCGTGAGCAACGCCCCCGGAGCGCACCACGTCACGCGTTGGGACTATCCCTCGGCTGCGTCCGCGGCGCCCTTCACACCGATCGCGCGCTGCCCAGACGGGGGTCGGGTGTCAGACGAGCGCGTCAGCAGTCAGCGGATCTCGCTCGTCGTCGACTGTTCGCGCGCCGGTGCCGTCGCACTGAAGATATCGTATCATCCGAACTGGCAGGTGCAGATCGATGACGCACTCGTGCCAACATACATGGTGTCACCGAGCTTCATCGGATTTGATGTTCCGGCGGGCCGTCATCGCATCGAGGCGCGCTACGTCGCTACGCCATCGAAGATGCCACTGCTCCTGGCGGGACTGATGGTGTTGGCCGGTGCCGTGACCTTTCGGCGCAGGCTCGACGCTCCGGCGCAATGGATCGCCAAGCGCCTGGGCGTGGCGCTGGTGGTTCTTCTGTGCGTTGCGGCAGGCAACGCGCGCGTCTAGGCGCAGGCGGGTCGCGCGCAAGGTGTTTCCCCGAGCGGACCGTCGGCGTCCTCCCTATGCCGTGCGGCGAGTTGGCCCGACCGGTGCGTATCACGAACGCCCTGGGATATGGCCACAAATCGTCGCAACCACTACCGATTGCTACATGTGCAGACCGACGCCCCGGCCGAGGTCATCAAGGCGTCGTATCGCGCATTGATGGCTTTGCATCATCCCGACGTGGGTGGCGATCATGGCACCGCCGTGCTCCTCAACGAGGCGTACGCCGTCCTTTCCGATAGCGCACAACGTGCCGCGTACGACACTCGGCGTGCCGCGCGAGCCGGCCGGCCACCGCATCGCGAGCAACGGGTCGACCCATCGCCATCGACCACGCCGCGTCGTCCAGCGTCACCCAATAGCTGTCCGCTGTGTCGGCTCGGCACGCCGGCGCAACTTCGGGCCGACTCGCGATGCTCCCGCTGCCGCGCGCCACTCGCACCGGTGCGGCGACCGACCGAAAAGGACGGGGCGTCGGAGCGTCGTCGAATGCCGCGTGTCACCAAGTCCGACTGGGCGCTGCTCTATCAGGACTGGCCGTCGGAGGTGACCGATGTGCGTATGCGTGACTTGTCGCTCGACGGCATCAGCGTGTACAGCGGCATCGAGTTGCCCATGCCGCGCACCATCCGCGTGGTTGGTGCCGCCTTTGACGTCGTGGCCGAAATCGTCTCCAGTCGACGCGTCGGCAAGGTCTTCACCTTGCACGGCCGGCTCATCACCGCGTTGTTCACGAATCCTGCCGGCGGATTCGTGTCGACGTCCGCCTGATTGCGCCGCTACTCCGCGTCGGTCGACTCGCCCGTCGCCACCACGGCCGCCACCACCGGCGGATCCTGACGATAGATCGTCACCGCGGTGTCTTCGAAGATGCGCTTGTCGTAGCCACGCGGCAGCACATGATCCGTCGCGTGTTCCACCGCCAGAATGCGCGAGAACTTGTTCTTCTGCCAGCTCTCGATCACGCGATCAAGCATGCGCGAGCCATACGGCGGGTCGACAAAAACTATGTCGTATCGATCGGCCTCAAGCGCGGCAGCGAACGGCAGCGCGTCTTTCTTGAACACGCGCGTCTTTTCACGCAATCGCAGTGCGGCAATGTTCGCCTTGAGCGCGTGCAGACTCGCCGGCCCGATCTCGACAAAGTCGGCATAACGGGCGCCGCGTGAAATCGCCTCGAGTCCCAGTGCCCCCGTTCCCGCGAACAGATCGAGCACGCGCGCCTTCTCCAAGTCGGCGTGCAGCATCTTGAGCAAGCCCACGCGCACCAGCTCCGCCGTGGGACGCACGCGGAAATCATTGGGCGATGTCAGGTTTCGACCGGCGAACTTCCCTCCGACAATTCTCATAGCAGGAAGCTAAGCACCCGCCTCGGGAGAGAGACCCTCGATTTGCCGGTCCTGAAGGCGCGCGAAAGCCACCACGGCGACGACGGCACCGACAAGGGCCATTCCCATGTCGGATTGTGTGTCCCACGGGTCGCCCTGCGTGCCGAGGAACGCGTCGGCACCCTGCCCCAGCGCGACCGCCGCTCCCCATTCGATCAGCTCGTAGCTCAGGCTGATGGACAAGGCGATGGCGATTGACAACACCGCGGTCCAAACGCCCCGCCGCACGATACGGTTGCGCACAAACACCTCGCGCGCGATCAGCGCCGGCACGAACCCCTGGGCAAAGTGACCCAGCTTGTCGTACGGATTGCGCGACAACTGAAACAGATCCTGCACCCAGAATCCTATCGGCACGCGCGCGTAGGTGTACGCGCCACCCACCAGGAGAATGATCGCGTGGAGCGCGATGATCACATACAACAGCGACGAAAGCGGAAATCGACGCCCGCTCCACCACAAGACGGGGGCAGCCAGAAAGATCGGCGCCACCTCCATGATCCACGTGCTGCGCTCATATGGCGTGATGCCGGATAGCACCAGCAGCACGACTACCACCAAAGCCAGGAGGGGAACCCATCTGCGTGTCGTCATTCGACCAGTCTATCGCACGTACTCCTGCGCCGCACTGGTAAAGGCGCCTGGCCGACTTGTCGCGCCGGCAAAGTACTCGGCGCGAATGCGACTATCGGTCACCATCTGAACCAACAGCCATCCCGCCGAGATGCGACCCATGACCGGCGTGCCCTGATACGCGACGAGCCCACTGGCGACTGAGACTGTCGTCGGATCGGGATCTGTGGACGGAATGCGCAGGACGCCGGCTTCGGCGATGGTGCCGCCGATGGAGATCCGTGGCTGCGTGCTGGCGAACCAGTCGTAGGCGAATGCCAGCGTTTTTGGCCATCCGGCGGGACCCATCGTCACCGACGAAGCCGCAGTGGCAATCGACTGATGAAACCAGTCGCCAGCAAGCTTGCCGCGCACGCCCCAGTCGATGCGACCGTCCTTGTTCGCCGGAACGCCCTCGTACATCCGCACACGCGCGTACAGCCATGACCGCAACGGCTCGCTGAAGTACGGATAGGGCGAGACAGCATGCACGCCAAAGTCGCCATATCGCGCAGGATTCACAAAGCCCGCGGGTGTCACATCATGGTCGATGACCCCGAGATCCATCGACGGACAACGCCCTGTGGTCGTACCGATCGTATCGCCGGCGTTGACGTGTGATCCGACGCCGATTCCCGCCTTGAGGAGCACGTGATCGTAGTAGTAATGGAACGTCTTCGTCATCTGCACGTTCACCTTCAGGTCGCCTTGCGCCTCAGTTTGTAGCACGAAGGTCACCACGCCGCTGCCTGCCGCGCGGATTGGACGTGCGCGACAATCGTTGTTCTGCTGCTGTCCGCCCCATGCATCCACGAAGTACAGGTAGACATGATCGGTGGGCAGCACATGTCCCGGCGGCGCCAACATGCCCAGCGGAGTCGCCGCTATCAGTGTGCTGGTATCCAGCGGCGATACCGAAAGCACTCCCGGGCCGGTCGCAGTGATACCGTACGGATTCCCCTGCGGATCGGGAGCGACGCTGTCGCCTCCGCCGCAGGCGGCGAGCGCCAGCAGCAACACACCAGCGATCGAGTGATATGCGTGAGACATTGGACGTGGCTCATTCCATCGTGAACGTGCTGCTCGCGATCACCGCGAGGCTTGAGTATTGACTCGCCAACGAACCCGCCCGTCACGCACTCATTGACTCAGTGAAACCCTCACGCGAATCTTCCGGAATGCTCACCCGACGGCTGGCCGCCAGCGCACTCGGATTCGCGGCGCTCACCATGGTGGCCGGACACAGGCTCGCCGGTCAGGCGACGCCCGCTTCGGTGGGAAACGAGAGGAGATAGCGATGACGATGCAGATGCTTTCCGTGCCGCAGCCATGGGCAACCCTGCTGTCACGCGGCGTCGCGCGATTTGTGGTCCGCGACGAGGTGACCGACTATCGCGGCACCATTGCCATTCATGCCTCGGCTGTCATCGACGCGGAGTGCGTCGAACGCATGCGCACGGAACCCGAGTTCGCCGAGCGCATGGCGAGCGAAGGATTCATTGAGGCGAGTGACTTCGACGCACTGCCGCGGAGCGCGATTGTCGGCGTGGCCGTGATCGCAGACGTGTGGAGCCTGGGTTCCCTTGAGGAGGTCGCCACGGAAGGCGATGCGATGCTCCTCGGTGATGTGGTCGATACGGCCGTGTTCTGGGAAATCGCCGAATCGGTCCTCATTGCAGCGATTGCTGAGACTGCGGATCCGACCGCGTCACCCGATTCCATGCCAGAGCAGACCATCGCGGCCGTGCAGGACGCCGCTCGCGCTGCCGGCGCTCATTTTGACGAGGACGGGTTGGTGTTTTGGCCAGTGGAGCCGACGGCGTCACTCGCCGGGTTGATCGGCGACGATGCAATCGGTGATCGCGAGATCACGCGGCGGGTGTGGGCCTATGTCGTGGAGCAGGATCTGCAGGACGCCGAGGACCACGCATATGTGTATCTCGACGACGCCCTGCGTTCGGCGCTCGACATTGATGCCGACGGAATGCCAACCATCGAATTCACCGATTGTGTTGTCTCACAGATGCGCCGAATCCCTGGCCCTTCAAACACATGACTGCCCTGCAGGACAAGTACCCTGACGATTACTCGTATTGCTACGGCTGCGGCCGACTGAATGCCGATGGACTCCATGTGAAGTCCGTGTGGCACGAAGGCGAGGCCACGGCGCATTTTCACCCGGCGCCGCAGCACATGGCGATGCCCGGATTCGTGTACGGCGGTCTCATTGCCTCGCTGGTCGACTGTCACGCCATGGCGACGGCCGCCGCCGCATCGATGGTTGCCGCAGGCGAACTTCCCGGACGCGATCCGACGCGGCGCTTTGTCACCGCGTCACTGCATGTGGACTACCTGAAGCCAACACCGATGGGTGTCGAACTGGTGCTCCGCGCACAGGCCGAAGAGACCGGCGAACGCAAGGTGCGCGTGTCGGTGGAGGTGTTCGCCGGAGATACGCTGCGGGCACGCGGGCAGGTGACGGCGGTGCGACTTCCGAACACAATGGCGGCGATCGCGAGTGCATAACCGCATAACCATGGAGCAACTCATGCCCTTCCCCACTGCCCGCTGCGTTACCGCGCTGCTCGTCTCGCTCACTCTCGCGCTGCCGCTCGCGGCGCAACCAGGACCACGTCGCGCCAAGGTCTTCATCTCGGTAGACATGGAGGGACTCGCCGGTGTCGTGAACGGGCCTGACGTGAACCCGACTGGCCCCGACTATCAACTGTTTCGCACCATCATGGCTGGCGAAACCAACGCGGCCATCGAAGGGGCGTTTCTGGCCGGAGCCAGCGACGTGGTGGTACGCGATTCACATGGCAACAAGAACAACTTGCGTCCAGGGGATGTAGACCCGCGGGCCAGACTGTTGCGTGGTCTGAGCACCGGGCCCAAGAACATGATGGAGGGCATCGACTCAACGTTCGACGCGGTGGTATTTGTCGGATATCACGCCAAGGCCGGCACACCGAATGCCATTCTCGAGCACACCTCCACCGGGAATGTCGTCGATGTCTCCATCAACGGCGTGTCGCTTCCCGAAGGCGGATACAACGCTCTTGTGGCCGGTCTCTATGGCGTGCCGGTGGTATTCGTGGCCGGTGATCGCGCCGTTGTCACGCAGATTCGCGCTCTGGTTGGCCCGATTGCAGGCGTTGCGGTGAAAGAGGAAATCAACGATGCCTCGCTTGGACTCTCACCAAAGCGCGCGGCCGACGAAATCCGCCGCGGCGTTGAGCTGGCCGTGCGCAACCGCGCCAGCGCGAAGTCGTTTTCAATGCAGGGACCGTACACCATGGTCCTGAAAGTGAAGGTCGAGCGACCGCTATTCCCGGGAGCGCAACGCGTGCGCGAGGGGGAGTTCACGTTCACCAGCAACAGCCTGCTGGACGTCCTTTCGGCGTTCAACGCCATGAAGTAGCGCGTGATCGGTCAGGTCGCGGAAGTACGGCACCGTGACGCCAGCAAGCCGGTGGCCGTGCTGAGATCGAGATCGGCGATGAGTAGCCCTTCCTGCCCGTACGGTTGGTAGCACTGCACGGTACCGTCTGGCCGAACAACGGCAGACGTCGTTCCCGAGCCTATACTCGCACAATTCACCGATGCGAAATAGCAAGTGTTCTCGGCCGCGCGGCAGAGCATGGCCTTCTCGTGAAACGTGTTGGCCGGATCGGCGAAGGTGGTGGGACGATAGCTGCCTGGCTCCGCGACATGTGCGTGTGGATGAAATACCACCTGCGCACCACGGCGCGCCGCCCATCGCACCGTTTCCGGGTAGCGCCATCCTTCGTGGCAAATGACCACACCGAAGGTGAGAGGCCCAACGCGAAATACATGCCGCTCGCTTCCGTGCGCCGCATACGTCACCTCTTCCGGCGGGTCGAGTTGGACCTTGTCCTGCCATCCCAACACCGCACCGTCCGCGTCAATCACGAGCGCGCTGATCTGCAGCCCTCGCTCGGTCACACGCTCGGTGCCGAGCACCACCGCCGTATTGGCGCGCCGAGCGGCGTCGGCGACGGCTGACCACGCACTTTCGAGGAACGCGGGATCCGGTGCGGGCAATGCCGTGTCGGGCCAGCGATAGCCCGGCACAAAGCACTCCGCAAAGCACACGACGAGCGCGCCCGCGCGGCCGGCTTCCGCGACCGCGGTGGTTGCCAGCTCCACCGACTCCGCAGGCGACGCCGGAATGCGGATGTTGGCGAGCGCGATGCGGGTTGAATGGAGCGAACTGGTCATCGAAGCGCTCGCCGTTACGGAATGGGCTTGGGACTCGTCGCCTGCTCCAACAATTGCGCCGCCTTCGCCACCAACTCACTTTCGCGGAGGAGCGCGGCAGCAAGTTTGTTGATCTGCGCGTCCACGAGTGTCCACTCCTTTTGCTCGATGGCTTCGCGCACGCCCGGCATGGTTTTTACGCCGTACCCGGTGTAGTAACCCGGCGCGTACAGCGAATGCTGATACCACGCGCGTTTGGGCAGCCCCTCGGGCATCAGCATCACCTGATCGCTCTGACGGAGCAGCGCATTCACTTGCGTGAGCGCTTGAGTGGTCGCGATGCCGGCGGCCAGTCCGCCGTAGGCCTTTTCAAACCGTACCGCCATCCGCTCCAGTGAATCCGACGCGTTCTGGATGGGCGCCAGATTGATGTGCGGTGCCGACGGCTGTGACTTGGGTGGCAGCTTGGGACGCCGCGGATCGTTCACCATCGCGAACACGCCGTCGGCGATCTGTCGATTGATTTCCTCGATTTGCCTAGCCGTGCTTTCGCGCAGTGCGGCAATCTCCCCAAGATAGTTGCGCGCCGTCTCTGACAAGCTGCCGAATTCTGCGGGAAGCAAGTCCGCGTTGGCGACACGCATGATCATCGTGCCGGCCACCTGCGCCAATGCCCGTCCATACACGAACGACGTGTCACTGAAGTGCGTGAACCAGTGGAAACTGTCGTAAATGGAGTGGTAAATCCCGCCGCCGTCTTCACCACCAAAGCCGACATTCAGTGTGGGCACACCGGCGTGCTGCAGGAACGGGGTGAAGTCGGAGCCCGAACCCAGTGCATCAAGTCGAATATCACGACGCGAGCGCGCTTCCGCCGTTCCCGCCGCGACCTTGGCGGCGCGCCAGCGCTGCGCCACCGTGACATTGGCTTCGGGATCCATGATGTCGTTCGCCACTTCCGTGACGAAACGCTCCAGCG
>JBEBIR010000456.1:0-3637 GCA_040080315.1 Gemmatimonas sp. | reverse complement strand
CCTGCGCGCCAGCGTACTGGCTGCCGACGCGCAGGACGACAAGGTCACCAACGAAGAAGACGCCACCAGCTACAACAACTACTACGAGTTCGGGACCAGCAAGGACGATCCGAAGGAACAGGCAAAGGGGTTCAAGCCCAAGCCATGGAGCATTGAGGTGACAGGCCTTGTGGCGAAGTCGAAGACGTTCGGGATTGACGACTTGTTTCGCGGACTGCCAGTGCAGGATCGCATCTACCGGCATCGCTGTGTCGAAGCGTGGTCGATGGTGATCCCGTGGCAGGGCACTCCGCTGCGGGATGTCATTGCACGCTGTGAACCGTTACCCAGCGCGAAGTTCGTGGAGTTCACCACGCTGTACGATCCGCGACGCATGCCGGGGCAGGAGTTCCCCGCGCTCCCGTGGCCGTACAAGGAGGGTCTGCGGATGGATGAGGCCATGCATCCGCTGGCGATGTTGGCCACGGGCATGTACGGCAAGCCGTTGCCCAATCAGAACGGCGCACCGGTGAAGCTGGTGGTGCCGTGGAAGTATGGCTTCAAGGGTATCAAGGCCATTGTGAAGATTCGCTTCACGGACAAGATGCCCAATACGTCCTGGAGCGATGTGAATCCCGGCGAGTACGGCTTCTACGCGAATGTGAACCCTGCGGTTGATCATCCGCGTTGGAGTCAGGCCAAAGAGCGTCGCATTGGTCAGTTCCTCAAGATCCCCACCCTGCCATTCAACGGCTATGGGGACCAAGTGGCGTCGTTGTACACCGGCCTGGACCTTCGAAAGAATTATTGATGGTGCGTCGCTGGATTCGACCAGCCCTATGGGTGCTGGTGATCGCGCCCATCGTGTGGATGGCCGCGCGCGGGATCATGGGAGGCCTAGGCGCCAATCCCATTGAGCGGTTGGAAGGCGAAACCGGCCGATGGACCCTGCGATTACTCGGGGCATCACTGGCCGTGACACCGCTCGTGTCGATCACGCGCTGGGGGTGGTTGATACGCGAACGCCGTTTCCTTGGACTCGCCGCGTTCTTCTATGCCGTGATGCATCTGAATGTGTACATCGGCCTCGATCACTTCTTCGATGTCGACGACATCGTGAATGATGTGTTGAAACACCTGTATGTCACCGTCGGCATGACGGCGTTTCTGCTCCTGGTGCCGCTGGCCATCACCTCCACCAAGGGATGGGTGCGTCGACTGGGGGGAAAGCGCTGGAATCAATTGCACCGCCTGGTCTACGCCGCCGCCGCCGCGGGGTGCATCCACTTCATGTGGGCCGTGAAGAAGGACAAAACGGAGCCTTTCCTCTATTCGGCGGTCTTTCTCGGGCTGTTTGTGCTGCGATTCGTCGTCCGGCTGCGGAGGGGACGGGCCCTCCCAGGAGTCGCGCCAGCCGCGTGACGGTGTGGTCCCTCGGGGCGTCTACCGGAAAGACGACACACTCCTTCTGGACCGATGCCGGTTCCGAAACGCGTGACGACCGCCTCGCCGGGGCGCCGGCACGTTCCCGCATGCGTCCCACGACCACTTCGATGTCCGCACCAGCCGGCGCGATTCTTGGGCGATCGGGCTCTCACTCGACGCTGAATCCCGTCACCGCCCCGCAAGGCGTGCCCGCCGTCACCTCCCCTCGCGGGCTGACGGCGATCACGCCTGTCGTGTTCGGTCGCGCGCTGGACATCGCCCTGCTGGGTGGCCTGGTCGCATACACGCTGGGATTGTGCGTCTGGCTGGTGGTCGGCGCGCGCGTCGATGCGGAACCCGCCAAGGGGCCGGCGTTCGCTTCAGCGCTGCTCTCGTTGGCCGCCGCCGCACTGGCCATCAGGACCTCGCGCGAGAATCGCCTTGATCAGGGCAGTCGTCGCTGCTGGCGCGTGGTCGCCGCCGCGTTGGCCGTCAACGCCGTCGGCAGCTTGTGCCTCTCGGCGCGTGGTTCGTGGATGGCGCCGTCAGACGCGCGCGCGATCAACGCGTATGCCGGGCTCACCACACAACTGCTGCTGCTGGTGGCGTTGTTGCAGAAGCCGAGCGCACCGAAATCGGCACTCGACCGTGCCACACTGTGGTTGGACACCGCGACCGTCGCGTTTGGTGGGTTGCTGGTCGTCTGGTACGATCTCCACACGCGTACGGCCGGCGTGGCGACGTCGTCACTGGGCGCGTTCGTGCTCGCGCATTTGGTTGTGGTGGTCGACCTGGTGCTCCTGATGGTGGCTTCGACGCTGTGGCGTCGTACCGCCTTTGCGCATCGCGCCTACGTGACGTTGCTGTTTGCGGCCGCCCTGCTGGTGGGCGCGCTGGCGCATGCCGCCGCGGTCGTGGTATTGAGTCGAGACGTTCCAGCGCCGGTGTGGCTTACGGCGGTCGCACCAATCAGCACACTGATCTTCGCGATCGCCGCTTGGCTCAAGACTGCGACCTCTGGTGCGCTCTCGGTTCGCACGGCCGCGCATTCCGCCCGCGCGCAGCTCAGTGCGAGCATCATCCCATACGCCGCCGCGCTGCCCGGTTTCGTCCTGCTGTTGAAGGCGTCGCAGGAACAGGCCTTGCAGCCAGTCGGTGGATTGGTGATCGGCGCCGTAGCGATCACGATTCTGGCGTTTGCGCGACAGGTCGCGTCGGGGCGAGAGGCGGTGCGGGCGCTGACCGAATCCTCGGCAAAGCACAACGAGGCGCGCTTTCAGGCGCTGGTCCAGCATTCGAGTGATGTGATCACCATCCTTGATGATCGCGGTGTCATTCGATACGTCAGTCCGTCGGTCGCAACCGTACTCGGGCACGATCCAACACGCCTGGTGGGATCTCGCCTCACCGATCTGCTGCATCCGGAAGACGTGGCCATGGCCACCACGTTTCTTGCGGATCTGGCGCGCTCGGCCGGCCCACGCGCCACGCCGTCACGCGTGCCTGGCGCCTTCAAGCGGGAGTGGCGCATCGCACATGCCAACGGCGACTGGATGTCGGTGGACAACGTTGGCACGAACCTGCTGCGCGAACCGGTTGTCCAAGGCCTGGTGCTCAACACCCGAGACGTCACCGAGCAGAGTGTCATCAAGCAGCAGTACATGCACCAGGCCTTTCACGATCCGCTCACGGATCTCGCGAATCGTTCCCTGTTCCTGTATCAAGTCGGCCATGCCTTGGCGCGGTCGGCGCGACAGCAACAGGCCGTGACGGTGCTATTCCTCGATCTCGACAACTTCAAGACGGTCAACGATTCGCTCGGCCACGCGGCGGGTGATCGACTGCTGGTGGAAGCGGCACGTCGTCTGGCCTCCTGCGTTCGCGACAGCGATCTCATTGCGCGCTTGGGTGGCGACGAATTCGCGATGCTGGTTGAAGACGCCGAAGGTGTTGAGGATGTGCTCATCATTGCCGAGCGCATTGCTGCGGCGCTCTCGAAACCGTTCAAGCTGAGCGGAAAGGAGGTGTTTGTCAGCGCGAGCATCGGCATTGCGCGCACCACGCGGGGCGAGACCTCGGATGAACTGGTCCGAAACGCCGATGTGGCCATGTACGTCGCGAAGACGCGCGGCAAAGGTGTGTACGTGCTGTTCGAGTTTCAGCGGCTACCGCTGTCGACGATCGTGGTCCTTGCGTTCATGTTCTATCGCATCATGCAGCATCTGAACACGCT
>JBEBIR010000455.1:0-3639 GCA_040080315.1 Gemmatimonas sp. | reverse complement strand
GCAATGGGGCACGAGCACGGTCCTCATCGAAAGCGGTGCCCTGCCCGACGATCCGGAAAAGCAGCGCCTGCGAAGCGTCAACGTCATCGCGATACTCACCGCGCTCGACGCCATCGCGACCGAGAGCTATCGAAACGCGGATCCGAATACGTACGAGTCGCTGCCAGTGAATGATCGCGCGGCCGTCGACCTGCTGATCACCAGTGCCGACCTGATGTTGCCAGGTCAGCCGCCCATGCGCATCGATCTGGCGCTGAACTACGAAGACGCACTCCGCAAGGGACGTATGCGGGTGCGGGAAGTGGGCGACCTCGCGGCGGTGGTGGCGCTCGACACGGTCAATGCCGCCGGGCTGTTCCTCCATCCCGCGCCGTCCATGCTGACCGAGCAAGACGGACGTCAGTGGCTGCGCGTCAACGCCCCCGTGCGTCTGGCGATTCGCCGAGGACGCGACGTCACCAGCCCGCTGGTGCGGGAGATCGGCGGCGAGTAGGACTCGAAGACACGTCGATCCGCTAGCGCATCCCGAACACGGCACGTAGTTGTTCCATCGCCCACGTCAGGTCGTCCTGACTCACCACCAATGGCGGCGACAGTCGCAGCACGAAGTCGTGCGTTTCCTTGCACAGCATCCCCCGTTCCTTCAGCGCCTCACAGTACGGACGCGCCTGCTCGTTCAACTCAATCGCGATCATCAGGCCTCGGCCACGCACCGCCTTGATGCTGGGGTGCACGAGGGTGCGTGCCTGCGCGAGAAACCACGCGCCGAGTTCGGCCGACCGCTCAACAAGATGTTCGTCCTGCAGCACCTGCATCGCGGTGCGTGCTACCGCACACCCCAGCGGGTTGCCGCCGAACGTGCTTCCGTGTGAACCGGGTCCAAACACCCCGAGGACGTCCGCGCGCGACACAACGGCCGACACGGGATAGAAGCCGCCGGACAGCGCCTTGCCCAGTACATACATGTCGGGCGTTACGTTGTCATGATCGCAGGCGAACATCCGGCCAGTGCGTCCAAGTCCCGTCTGAATTTCGTCAGCAATCAGCAGCACGTTCTGCTCGCGACAGAGTGCTGACAGCTCGCCCAGAAATCCATCGGGCGGTATGAGCACGCCGGCTTCGCATTGAATGGGCTCGAACAGGACCGCGCAGGTGTTGGCGGTCATGGCCGCGCGCACGGCGTCGATATCGCCGAAGGGCACCAACGTGAATCCCGGGGCGAACGGGCCAAAATGTTCGCGATACGACGGCTCGGACGAGAAACCGACGATGGTGGTGGTGCGTCCGTGGAAGTTGTTGTCGAAGGCGATGATCGTGGCTTGGTCATGCGGAATGCCCTTCACGCGATAGCCCCACCGACGCGCGGCCTTGATGGCAGTCTCCACGGCTTCTGCGCCAGTATTCATGGGCAGCACCATCTCCATACCACACAACGCGGCCAGTTCTTCACAGAACGCGCCGAGTTGCTCATTGCGAAAGGCGCGAGACGTCAGCGTCACCCGTGATGCTTGCTCCACCAGTGTCGCGAGAATGCGCGGATGACAATGACCCTGATTCACCGCCGAATAGGCGCTCAGGCAATCGAGATACCGCTTCCCTTCCACGTCGGTGACCCACGCACCGTCGGCGGACTCGATGACCAGATCCAGCGGATGGTAGTTGTGGGCGCCCCATGCATCTTCGCGGGCGATGCACTCGTCGGTCGCGCTCAGCAGCGCGGTGCCGTTGTCGGTATTGGACATGGTATTGCCTTGGGTGTGTTCAGAGTATGCGACGTCCGAAGGCGCTCGCAATCAGTTCAGCGGCCAGTTCGGCGGTGTGGTTCTGTCGATCGAGAATCGGGTTGATCTCCACAAGATCCATGGCCAGCAACGCACCAGAATCGTGCACAATTTCCATGGCGAGATGCGCTTCGCGGACGGTGGCACCACCACGCACTGGCGTGCCAACGCCCGGTGCCTCGCGCGGGTCAATCCAGTCGGCATCGCACGAGAGATGCACACCGCCGGTCCCGTTGGTGGCGATGGCCACCGCTTCGTCCATCACGGAACGCAGACCGCGCTCGTCAATGTCGCGCATCGTGAACGCGTGCAATCCCATCTCGGCAATCAGCTCCCGCTCAGCGTCATCAAGATCACGCAGTCCGACATACACAAGATGCTCGGCGCGAACGGCAGGAAACGTCGTAGACAGATGCGACAGTCGGGAATCACCAAGTCCAAGCAGATGCGCGACCGGCATGCCATGCACATTGCCGCTCAGACTCGACGCGGGTGTATTGAGGTCACCGTGCGCGTCCAGCCAAATCAATCCCACGCGCTCGCCGCGCTCGGCGAGTGCCGTCGCCGTGCCGGCCACCGAACCGGCCGCCAGCGAATGATCTCCACCAATCACCAATGGACGCACGCCGTTGCGCACCGCGTCTGACGTCAAAAGCGCCACCTCTGCACAGACATCAGTGATCGCCTTCAGTCTGGCCGCCAGTGTGGTGTCGATCGACCCACGATCCGGCACGTGCACGTTGCCGAGGTCGTCCACCGTGAGGCCCAGTCGCTGCAGCAACTCGGTGAGATTGGCCAAACGCATCGCCGAGGGGCCCATGTCGACACCGCGCCGACTGGCGCCGAGATCCATGGGCACGCCGATGAGCTGGATGGTGCCGGTGGGCCTGATTGCGGTCGTGCGACGGTTCGAGACGGAGCCGGTGCGCGCGAGGAAGCTGGGCGCTTCAAGGAGTGTCGGAGGCATGACTCAAACCTGCCGTCGTCGAGTGTTAGCAACAAGCTCAATACGTGCACAATATTGCTTGTCTTTTTGCCTTTTTGACACATATTTATATCATTATGTACAATCCACGAATATTCAGCGAGCTCATCCATGGATAGTCAGGACCTTCGGCTCATTTCTCTGCTGCGCGAAAATGCGCGCGCGTCGGTCGCCCAACTGGCCAAGCAGCTGGGTGTCTCCCGTGGCACGGTGCAGAATCGGATTGATCGACTGATCGAGCGGCGGGTGCTGCTGGGCTTCACCGTGCGCACCACGCCCGAAGTCGCGGCGCATCGGGTGCGGGCCATGATGATGATCAGCGTGGAGGGCGATCGCTCCGACGCGATTCTCAGCGCACTGCGCGGCTATCCCCAGGTACGTGCGCTGCACACCACCAACGGTCGCTGGGATATCGTGGCGGAAGTGGCGACCGACAGTCTGGAAACGTTTGACGAGGCGTTGCGCAGCATTCGCACCATCAAGGGTGTGTCCAATTCCGAAACCAGCCTGCTGCTCTCCACGCACAAGATGTAAGACGCGATGCTTACAACGTCGTGGCGCCCAGCTTGCGGAACGCGCGTGCCGCCAGCACTCCGCCAATGAATCCCCCAAGGTGTCCCTGCCAACTCACCCCCGGCGTGGTGGGCAATACGCCAAACACCAGTCCGCCCCACGCAGCGGTGACACCGAGACTCAGCAGCACGCTGGCAAACGTGCGCGCGTACCAGCCGCTGGCGATCAGGAATCCCAGGTAGCCAAAGATTACGCCGCTGGCACCGATGTGAATCGAACCCGGCGCACCGATCAACCACGACATCAAACCAGAGCTCAGCGCAGCCAGTAGCGTCACTCGACCAAAATGTCGTTTGTCGC
>JBEBIR010000454.1:0-3640 GCA_040080315.1 Gemmatimonas sp. | reverse complement strand
CGTGACCCTCAGCGCACGCTGGTGCGGCGGTCGGCTGGTCAGCGCGCTCGAGGGTGGCTACGCACCGGAGCCGGTCGCGCAGGCGGTGTTGGTGCATCTGGCGGCCTTGGCTTGATGACCGCTCGGCACGTAGCTTCCCCGACATGACACTCCCTGTCCAGGACGCGCTGCCGCGCACGATGTACCGCTCGAAAGACGGTGCCGACGTGCTTGATTGTCACCCGCGCGAGCTCTCACAGTTGCTGGCCGAGGGGGGGGCTCTGTGGGTGGACATCGATTCGACGGTGCGGTCGCAACACGCCCTGCTGGAAAAGGTCTTTCGATTTCATCCGCTGGCCATTGAAGACACGCTGAATCCGCATTCACGCGTGAAGTTGGAGGAGTACGCCGGGTTCCTCTTCATCGTCATTCGCGGGGTTGGTCTGGCCGAGAGCACGGAAGACCCGTATGACCTCGAGACGAAGGATCTGTACTGCTTTTTGGGACCGCACTATCTGGTGACGGTGCACAGTGGTCCGATGCCGTCCATTGAGCGTGTGTCCGAGTCGTTGCGACGTTCACCGGAAGTGCTTTCGCGCGGCGTCGAGCGCGCGTTACACGCCATTCTGGACGAAACCATCGACAGCTTCTTCCCGGTGATGCACCAGATTGACGAGTTTATTGACGGGCTGGAGGAGCGCGTCTTCAACTCGTTCGACGACACGGCGCTGCGTGACATCTTCACCGTCAAGCGGCTGGTCCTGTCCCTGCGGCGCTATCTGCAGCCGTCGCGCGAAGTCATGAACGTGCTCACCAACCGGCCGAGCGCGTTGCTCACGCCGGACGTGCAGATCTACTTCCGTGACATCTACGATCACGTGATGCGGATCAACGACGCGCTCGACACGTATCGCGAACTGCTGAGCAGCACCATGGATTCGTATCTCACCCAGGTCTCCAATCGACTGGCCTCAAGCACCAAGGGATTGTCGTTGGTGGCGACGATGTCGCTTCCTTTCGTGGTGGTCAGCGGGATGTGGGGCATGAACTTCGCGCACATCCCGTTGATGGCGTGGCCGCACGGGTTCTGGGTGCTCCTGGTGGGCCAGGTGGGGCTGGGCCTCGCGCTGCTATACTTCCTGCGTCGTCGGAAGCTGTACTAGTCGGTCCGACTGGCTCACCCGAACCTCGCGTCGATGTTCTGTCCGGAATGCGGGACCTGGAATCGTGCCGCCGCCGCGCGTTGCACGCGCTGCGGCGCGGTGCTGCCCGAGGTCAGTGCGCCGCCGTTCGATATTCCCGATGAAGAGCTGAGGGAACTCCGCGTCGCGACCGGCAATCGCTACACCATCGTCAAACGGCTGGGCAGCGGCGGCATGGCGCATGTGTACCTCGCCAAACACGTGGCACTGGGTCGTCCGTTGGTGATCAAGGTGTTGCACAAGTCGTTGGCGCTGGAAGAAGAAATGCGCGAGCGCTTTCGTCGGGAGGCGGAAGCGGCGGCACGATTGGTCCACCCATTCATCTGCGCGATCGGCGATATGGGCACGTTGGGTGACATCGATTACCTCGTGATGCCGTACTACGCGGGTGGATCGCTGGCCGACTTGCTTGGACGCCAGAAGACGGTGGCAGGCGCCCCCGCCGCGGCGATCGCCGTGCAGGTGGCGTGCGCGCTGGATTACGCGCATCGCCACGGTGTGGTGCATCGTGACATCAAGCCGGACAACATCCTGTTCGACGAAGACGGCAACGTGGCCCTGACCGACTTTGGCATCGCCACGGCGCGCTTTCATGGACGACTCACGGCCTCTGGTCGCGCGATGGGCACGCCGCACTATATGTCGCCCGAGCAGGCCATGGGGAAACTGGTGGACGGACGCAGTGATCTCTATGCGGTCGGATTGCTGTTGTATGAGATGCTGCTGGGGTCACCGCCGTTTGACGGCGAGGATTCGTACGCGGTGGGCTACAAGCATGTGCACGAGACGCCGGTGGCGCCCGACCAAAGCGATCCGAAGGTGCCGGCGATTCTCAGTAGCATTGTCATGAAGTGTCTCGCCAAGCCCGCCACCGATCGCTACGATCGCGGATTCGAACTGGCCGACGCACTGATTGGATTTCTTGCCGGCACCGGCTCGCCCGGTGAGCTGCGCAGCGCCCGTGCGGCGCGGCAGACCGGCCTTACGCCTCACTGAGTCATCACCGTGCAGCTCACGTCCGAGATTCTCACGGTGCACACGCGGCATCCGTTCATCATTGCCCGCGGCGGCACGAGTGAGTTCCAGATTGTCTGGGTGCGGATACGCGACGCGCAGAGTGCCGACGATGGTCTGGAAGGGTGGGGTGAGGCCGCGCCGAGTCGTTTCTACGGCGAAACAGCGGACAGCGTCATGACCGCGCTCGCGCATTTCGCTCCCGTGCTCGACGTGGCGGACGGGTGGTCCATCGACGCGATCGAGCGCGAGCTGGAGAAGCGGCTCCGCTGGAATGCGGCGGCCCGGTGTGCCGTGAGCGCCGCGCTGCATGACCTTGCGGGCAAGCGCCTGGGTGTTCCGCTGTGGAAGATGTGGGGTCTGAACGGCGCCGCGACGACGCGATCGAGTTATACCATCGGCATTGCGCCGGATGACGAAACACTGCGCGCGCGGGTGCGAGCGGCCGCGGCGTATCCGATTCTCAAGATCAAGCTTGGCACGCCGCGCGACGCCGATATTGTACGTATCGTGCGCGAGGAGGCGCCCACCGCGACGCTGCGCGTTGACGCGAACGCGGCGTGGACGACCAAGGGCGCACTGGCCATGCTTGACGTGCTCACTGCGCATGGTATCGACATGCTGGAGCAACCACTGCCGCCCCACGATCTGGACGGGTTGCGTTTTGTGCGGGAGCGCTCGTCGATCGATGTCATCGCCGACGAGTCGTGCCTCGTGGCCACCGATATTCCCAAGTTGCACGGTGTCGTTGACGGTGTGAACATCAAGCTCGCGAAGTGTGGCTCGCTGCGCGAAGCGTTGCGCATGATCGCGGTCGCGCGCGCGCACGGCATGCGGGTGATGTGCGGCTGCATGATCGAAAGCACACTGGGCATTGCGGCCGCCGCGCACTTTTCCTCGCTGCTGGACGATGCCGACCTCGATGGCGCCGCGCTGCTGGCCGATGATCCGTTTGTCGGACCCGCCATCCCCGCCGGAGCGATCACGCTGAGTACGGCGCCGGGACTCGGCGTGCAGCGACGGTAGCGGCGAACCGGGTGACGCCATGACCGTGACCACCCGCTGCGTCGAGGTGGCGCTCGCGGTTCCGCTCTTCAGGACGTTCACGTACCTCGTCCCCGAAGGGATCGCGACGCCGATTCCCACGGGAAGTCGACTGCTCGTGCCGTTCCGCGCTCGGCGCGAGATCGGCATCTGTCTGGGCGACGCAACGCCACCGGCGGGCGTCACGCTGAAGGCGATTCATTCGGTGCTCGATGACGAACCGGCATTCCCACCGGCCCTGCTGGAAACCGGACGCTGGATTGCCGAATGGTACGCGGCGCCTATCGGACTGACATTGCGCGCGATGCTGCCGACGTCGCTCACCTGCGCCGTCTTCGACAGCTCGGGAACCTGGTACACGGCGACTTCCAGCACATCGTGCGGGCCGATCTTGTAGGCGG
>JBEBIR010000453.1:0-3644 GCA_040080315.1 Gemmatimonas sp. | reverse complement strand
GGGATACCCAGTTCACGAACGCAGGCGGGTGACTTCCACCAGTTCATCGCGTCAGCGTCGACGGCCGATCTCAGCGCATTTCGATCCGTCTTCCAGTACAACCGCGATCTGGCCAATCGCACGCTGACGTTTGGTTCAGCGCTCAACGTGCCGACGCTCACAACGTCGGCGACGGCACCATATGCCCGACTCAAGGTCAAGGCCGACTGGCAGGCCGAGTATGGCGCTGCGGCAGCGACGACGATGGCGCAATCGGCGGGCGCGAACTCGCGTTCGTGGACGATCAGCGGCTCGCGCGGATATTTCGGTGCTGCCAGCGAGTACGAATTCGAGCTACAAGATTTCAGCGGAACGGCAGGGTTCTCCAACGTGTGGGGACTCGCGGCCGGCACCGCGACCCAGGTAACGACCAACGCCACCGGCGCGATTACCGGGACGATTGGCGTTGTCGCGGAAGGCAATGCATTCAAGACGGCCGCGCGGTTGCAGAACATCACGCCGTAACCGCGTTGTTTTCACGGCGCCGTCGGAGTCACCTCCGGCGGCGCCGTTGCGTGTGTGTGACCGCGGCGATAGCGTTTGGAATGAGGATAACGACAGGAGTGCTGCTGTTGGCGCTCGTCGGTTGCGAAACGGGGAGTTCGGCCCCACCGACGGATCCCTTGACCAATCCGCCCGCCGGGATTGCCCTTGCTGCATCGCGCACGGCCGTGCCAACTCCGCGCGGTTGGAACGCGATCGTCGATGTCAGCGTCACGCGCACCGGCAGCTTCACCGGCGCGGTCGCCCTGTCGATCGAAGGCCTGCCACCGGGAGTCACCGCCAGCTTCGCGGCGGCGTCGCTAGCGGCGCTGGCGACGAACACACGGCTCAACATCGAAGTCGACAGCGGTGCGGCCTTCGGCACGTATCCGCTGACTATTCGCGGGACGGGCACGGGTGTGAATGCCGCATCGGTTGCGATTTCGCTGATCGTTCCTCGTCCGGAATTCCAGCTTCAGATCGCGCCGACCGTCGCCTACCGAACAGTTCCATTCCTCGGATTGACCGCGACAATCAGTGTTGCGGCTTCCCGTGGTCTCGGCTTTTCATTTCCGGTCAGCTTGAACGTGGATGTCCTGCCGACTGGCGTCACGCTGGGGGGGAGCCTGACAATTGGTCCTGAACAGAATACCACAGCTGTCATACTCCTCATCGGGCCGACCGCGACCGCCGGCAGCTATCCCATCGTGATTCGCGCCACGGCGCCTGAGGCTGACCCACGCTCGGGATCCGTAAGCGTGGTCATCCCTGGTCCCTGACGTCGGACCCCGTCCGTCGCCGGCGTCGCTCAAGCGGCATCACATCGCGACGCGCCGAAGGGGCGATTCCCACTTCACGAGCCTTCTTGCGAAACCCCGCCAAGTGATCGACGGGCGCGCCCGTTTCGTGCTGCCACTGATGCACCATCTCGTGCAGCAACGTATGCATCGCTTCACGCCAGCCGTGGCGAACCACGTGCTTTCGCGACATGACGATTTCGGACGGGACGTGCTTGGAACCCGGATCGAAGTGTGCTAGCCGCGTGGCCATGCGGCCTGATAGCCGGATAGGCAGTGTCGTGAGTGTGCCGTCAAAATGCTGCGCGTTGAGCTGTCGATGGGCTTCCGTGAGCTGTGCCATGAGCGCGAGATCGCCCGGGCGCGGCGGTTCGGCGCGCCGAGGAGCGGGAGGACGGTCGACCTCGAACAGCAGAATGGCGTCGCGGGCGGCGGTGCGGGCGCTCTTGGTGCGCGAGGTCGCGAATGTCACGATCGCGCGCAACACGGACTCTGGCGCGTCCGCGTAGCCTTCGTTCACGCGTAACGTGCGTCCGATAAGCGACACCATCACGGTGCGCGTACGCATGAGCACCAGCGCGTCGACACCGCGAAGTCCCAGATCCTGCAATCGCGAAAAGAGCACGGCGGTGCGAGCCCGCGTCGCCGAACGTCCGCGCGCGGGTCGTTCGCGCGATGCGTCGACCGCGAGGTCGGGGGTCGATGTCGCGACGTCACCACGTGTGTGCAGCGTGGGCCGCGGCGCTATTGACGGAGTCGGCGAGTCGGCGACACTTGTCGTGTCGGTAAAGTCAAACCCTAACTGGGCCAAGGCCGCGTCGCGCATTCGGAGAAGAATGCGCCGAAGCACACGGGCGATCAAGCGCGCAGCAGCGCCAATGTATCCATGCCGAATGCCACGGAGCAGTGCACCAGCACACCACCACCGATGCTACGCGTGCGCAGTGCCAGGTATCCCAGCACATAGCCAGCCACGATGGATCCAAACGCCTCGGGCAATGGCTTGTGCGCGTGGATCAGGCAGTACGGGAGGACACTCACGCCCACGGCGGCCATGCCCAGTCGCGATTCCAGTCCGAACAGCAGCACACCGCGAAAGAAGAACTCGGTGCTGAACAGGATGCTGCCGTAACACAGCCAATACGCGGCCAGCAGACCGCCGCTCCATACCACGGGCGGCGTGGGATGGAGCAGCGGATACGTCGCCAGAAAATCCGGTCGACGACTGGCCAGCATCAGCGCCGGGATCATGAGCGCAATGAGCCCGCCATACAGCGCGATACCATTGCGGGTGCGCGGTGGGCCTATGGAAAACGGGAGCGGACCGTTGCGTCGCATGAGCACCGCCGGTACGACCACCCACATCACCATCAGCCCAACGGCCCACCAAACGAACGGATTGAGGGTTCCCGACCATTCCGGAAACCACCGCCGGACGCGCATGGGAATCAGCACGAACTCCGCGGCGATCAGCGCGAACGCGCTCCACCCCAACAACTGGTTGAGGGCGCGATCGCTCAGCGCGCGTGGTGCGATCACTCGGCCGTGGTGTGACCGCGTACCAACTCAACCATCGCGCGTAACGCGTCCAACTGATCGCCGACGATGGTGTGGGTGATTCCCGGATAGATCCGCAAGTCAATCACCGCGCCCTGCGCGGCGAGCGTCACGGCCGAACGGCGCACTCGCGGTTCGGGGATATGATCGTCGGCATCACCGCAGGCAAGCAGAATTGGCGTTCCCGCGAAATCACCAACATCGAATCGCTGGTCGTGCTCGTCGCCGATCAAGGCACCGGCCAACGCGGCAATGCCGCCAAATCGTTCGGCGTTGCGGGCCGCGTATTCAAGCATGAGACAGGCGCCCTGCGAGAATCCCACCAGGATAGTGCGTTCGCCAGGGATGCCCGCTGCGCGCACCTCGAGCACGGCGCTGTGCATCGACGCCAACGCCGAGTCGAGAAACGGTTGATTCGACGCCATGCTATCGCGAAAACGATTGGGATACCACGTGCCACCGGCCGCGCGCGGGGCAATGACCGCGGCATCGGTGGCGCCAGCGTTGCGCGCGATGGGCAGCATGCCCTCCGCTGTTCCGCCGCGTCCGTGCACGAGCACCAGCGCGTACGATGCCTGCGCCAATGGAATACCCTCTCGCAGCACCGGTTGACCGGCGTGCGGCTGGGCGTCGGCGTGAGCGTGGTCGCTCATGCGTTCACTCCCGCGCGTGATGTGGTGAGCGGCACCAGATGCGTGGTGATCTCTTCGCGATGCTGCTCAAGCCACCACGGCAACTGCAGAGTCGAACCCGCGGTGTCGGCGGTCT
>JBEBIR010000452.1:0-3650 GCA_040080315.1 Gemmatimonas sp. | reverse complement strand
CTGTAAGAGTGGGAGTGCACCAGTCGCGATCGGTTCGAGACGGTTCAGAAACGCGTCGCGCTTCGCATCATCGACGGCGAATACCCTGAGCGAGTCGTCAATCAGCGCGCTCGCCGCCACGATTCCGCTTTCGGCCATCGACCGCGCCGTGGCTTGCGCGCGCAGGTTGGCTGCAATGCTCGCGCTGGTTCGCGCAGACGTACTGGCCAGGGCGGTCACCGTCGCCAACAGCGCCACGGTCCACAGCACGACGACCAACGCCACGCCGGTACGCGCGCGGCGTGAGGACCGGCGGTGCCTCGCGCGCGACGTCATTGACGCACCCGGCGCAGGGCCAGTGGATCGAGGGCCACCACGAGTGGCGGTCGCGCCGTCTCATCGCCAAATCCGAGCGCGATCGTAGTCGGTCTGGACTGCATCAGTGGCCAGTCGGTGCGCCACTGCGCGGCATCGAGTCCGCCGCCGCGATCCAATAGCTGCACGGTGAATTCGCGCACGCTGCGTACGACGGCATGGATCGTCGCGATCTCGCGCGTGGCACCGATGGGCTGCGCGTCAAGCACCAGACCGGAATCGGCGGCGTGCACCGTGACTCGCCATGTGGGTCCGGTGCCAAACGGTGCGCGCACGCCTTGCGAGAGAAACACTAATTGCTGCGAGCCGTCCGGTGCGCGCAATACGCGCAGCAACGGCTCCGCCACCGACTCGGCGCGTGGCGCATGGCGCAGCATGTCGGTCAACATCGATCGCAGTCGCGCCTCGCGCTCCAACGTATCCTGATGCTCGGAAATGCGTTCGCGCGCAGTGGTCGCGGTACGGAGCGCGCTCCCGGCGATCGTCACCGAGACCGCGGTGAGCATCAGCGCCAACACCACTTCAAGCAGGGTGAAACCCGCGCGACGACTGGTGTGCATCACCGGCGTCTCGCTGTCGACGGGGTGAGTCGCGTCACCACGTAGGTCGCACCACTGGCCAGCGGCACGGTGACTTCGATCTGATCGACGCCCGCACGCCAGACGCGCCGTTCGACCTGCACGCGCGGCCCGGACGCCCCGCGTGACCCGCCGTCGGGAATCGATGAGGTGCCAGCAATCGCTTCGGCCAGCGCGCTTTCACCACGCGTAATCGCGCGCGTCCACTCGGCACTCGTGACCTGCAACTGCGCCGCTCCCCGCGATTGGTCGAGGCAGACGATCCCGACCACCGACAGGATCACAAACGCGATGACCGCTTCGAGCAGCGTCATCGTGTTGTCGCCGGCGGGTCGTACGCGCAGGTCATCGGATCAAACGCGGCGAATCGCACCGCCGTGCGCGCGGGCATGCATCCACCGAGCGCGCCGATCAGCAGGTCCGTGTCCGGGAGCGCGTCGTCTACGCGTCCGGAATCCACGATCGCTCCCGTCCGAATGGCATGGACGGACCATGCGCCGCTGGGAGACAGGCGAATGCGTAGCGGTTCCGAGCGCCGTACGGCGGTCCGACGCGCCGATGTCACCAGCGCGACGCTCGCCTCTTCCTGCCTCGGAGTACGCTGCGTGAACAGCGGAACGACAAGCGTCGCCGTGACCCCCATCAGGGTCAGTACGATCAGCAGTTCCAGCAGTGTCACGCCGCGGTGCATGGACGGTGGGTTGGACAAGGTCACGGTATCACAATCTCGGACCTTGGTGGTGGAAGTCAACAAATGCTAGGTTCCACGGAATGCTGCGCCCTTTCAACTGGTGAGGACCCAACGTGATACCTGACGCCTTCAGCGTGACCCGCCGTACCATGCGACCCGTCGTGGTGATCGCCACACTGGGACTGGCTGTTGTACTCGCGGCACACCGTCGAGTGACGACGCAGACGACAACTGGTTGCGCGCCCGACAACGCCGGACTGACGCTGCCGCCTGGTTTCTGCGCCGGGATCTTCGCCGACAGTCTTGGTGGTGTGCGTCACATGGCCATCGCAGCGAACGGCGACGTGCTGGTCATTCGACAGAATCGCCCGCGAGGCGATACCACCGGCGGCGGCGTTCTCGTGCTGCGCGACGCCAACGCGGATGGTCGAGCCGAGCAGGTCGGCAATTTTGGTCCGGTGGGTGGAACTGGGATCGCACTTGACGGCTCAAGCCTGTACGTCGACGCGCGCACGGCGATCCTGCGCTATCCGTTCACATCGGGAGCGACGGCGCCCTCCGCCGCACCGGATACCATCGTGAAGGGGCTGCCGACGGGTGGGCATGCTGCGCGCAACTTCGCGCTCGATGGTCGCGGCTCGATGTATGTGAACATCGGCTCGGCCACCAATGTCTGCCAACAGGGCGCTCGACCTTCCGCGGGAGTGACGGGGGCTGATCCCTGCGTTGAACTGGAAACGCGCGCGGGCATCTGGAAGTTCTCCTCGTCACAACTCGGGCAGGAGTTCTCGCCTGGCGCGCGGTTCGCCACCGGCATCCGCAATGCGGTCGGACTCGTGTGGCATCCCACGGAGCGTGCGCTGTACTCCACACAGCATGGCCGCGACAATCTGTTTCAGCACTGGCCGGAGCTTTACAACGAACAGCGTTCGGCCGACCAGCCCGCGGAGGAGTTTATGCGCGTCAGCCAGGGAGATGACTTCGGCTGGCCCTATTGCTACTTCGACACCGATCTCAAGCGGCTCGTGCTGGCGCCGGAGTACGGCGGAAACGCATCGGAAGCCGGTCGTTGCGCCACGAAAAAAGCGCCGGTCGTCGCGTTTCCCGGACACTGGGCGCCGAACGGTCTGCTGTTCTATACCGGATCAAGCTTCCCTGCGCGCTATCGCGACGGCGCGTTCATCGCCTTCCACGGTTCGTGGAATCGGGCGCCCAAAGAACAGGCCGGCTACAAGGTGGTATTCGCTCCGGCCACCAAGGGCACCTACAGCGGAAGGTACGAAACGTTTGCCGACAACTTTGCCAACGGCAAGCTCGATCCGTCGCGCGCAGAGCATCGGCCCACCGGACTGGCTACCGCAAGAGACGGCGCCCTCCTTGTCACGGATGACAGAGGAGGGCGCATCTACCGCATTCGGTATGTCGGAACCCGATAGCGAAGTCGCTACGGCTTGATCAGCGGCTTCACCTGCTCCGGAATTGCAAAGGCCGATTCCGGGGCACCATTGATGGTCACGTCCTGAACGGTCATGATCATCTTCTGTGGTCCCATCGCCTGCTCGATCTTCACGGGCAGCGTCAGATTGCCGAACTTCTTGTACTCCAGCACCGATTGACTGACCTGCATCGTGCCCGCTTGTGATTCCTGCGTGCTGATCCCGCCCAGCAGTAGTCCGGTTGTCGCTGAGAAGTAGGAGACAGATTCCGTCTTCGAGACCTTCCGCACCATCTTGACTCGATACGCCTTATCGCCATTGATGGTGGTATCACCAACAGTTTCCATCGAGGCGTACTTGTCGGCCGAATACAGAATGCTGGCATAGAAATCAGCGTTCTCGGCGGCATTCGTCAGTTCCTTGTCGGCGAGCAGGCGTGGACCCTGCATGGGATTCACATCCCAACCGATCGTGCCGTTGTACCCGTTCTGCATCTCGCCCATGCCGGGAATGGTTGTCTTGCTGGCCATTTTGTTCGGCGCAGCCGAGAAAACCTCCATGCTGAGCGTAAGTCCCATTGCGGGCACCTCC
>JBEBIR010000451.1:0-3658 GCA_040080315.1 Gemmatimonas sp. | reverse complement strand
GGAGAACTACGCCGACCTGACCGGCGATCACGCCGTGTCCGCGTGCGTCCAGGAGAATGTGTTGGCGCAGATCGAGAACCTGAAAACGCATCCCTCCGTTGCCGCACGACTCGCGCGCGGCAGAATCAACCTGCACGGTTGGGTCTACAAGATCGAGACAGGGCAGGTGTTCGCCTTCGATCCTGCCCAAAGTCAGTTCGTGCGCATGGACCAGGTCACGGTGGATGAATCGCGCCTGGGCAATCGCACCATCCTGGCAGAGATCTGAAGACGGTCATTTTGACAATCACCTTGCCGATTTGACAAACCCCGATTGTCAACTTGGCCGCGCACCTGTGGCACGGTCGTTGCAAAATCCGCAGGTGCGCGCCCGACTGGGTGCGCACCACCGCCACCAATGGCGGAATTATCCCATCAACAATCATCACGGAGAGTTCCACCATGTTCGCTACGAATCTCAGCAGCGTCCTCGATCGCATGCTCACGCTCAGTCAGGCCATGGACGAGGGCACGACCGGCAACCGGGAGTTCACGGACGCTCGTCCACGAGTGCAGCTCTGGCTGCCGTCTGTGGATTTGTTCGAAACCGACGATGCGTTCGTGATCGCCGCCGATCTTCCCGGTGTTCACCTGGAGAACGTGGACATCCAGTTCGATCGGGGCACGCTGACGATCAGCGGTACTCGAGGCGCCACACTGCCCGCGTCGGAGCAAGGCCAGCTCCGGGTTTTTTCCGCGGAGCGACCCACTGGCAGCTTCGCGCGTTCCATACGCTTGCCCGAGCATGTCGACCCGGAGAAGATCGGCGCGACGCTGACCGACGGCGTGCTCACGGTGCAGGTACCGAAGGCGGCCAGCGCTCTGCCGCGCAAGATTCCGGTGCGGGCCAACGCCGGCGACCGGTCGAAGCTCTCGGCGTAAGCGTCAGTTACTGAAACCGCGAGGGGGAGGTGAGGTTCACCTCCCCCTCGCCGTTGACTCGGCGGCCGCGCCGAGCGTAAGGTCCAGTGGTGGGCAATCGGAAGGCACGGGGCGCGTGGGAATGGTGACGAACATTTCGGCGGCCGAGCGCATCTTCGCCCAATGCGCAACGGACACCAATCGCCGAGGAGACACGGAACATGCTCAGGGCACTTTCGACGAGCGCGTGGACGCTGGCCGAGCTGGATCGGCTTCCGGACGACGGCAACAAGTACGAGCTTATCGACGGTGCGCTGTTCGTGACACCGGCACCGTCACCCGAGCACGAATCGCTTGCGTCGCACTTGCTCGAGCGCCTGGTGCGATATGTCTCCGCGCAGGGGATTGGGCGGGTCTTTACCCCGCGTGCGGTAGTACGCGTGGATGGCTCTGAAGTCGAGCCGGACATAATGGTGCGACCTCACACCGCATCCGTTCCCCGGACCTGGCTGGAGGCACCGATCCCACTACTCGTGGTTGAAATCGCGTCGCGAACGACGCTTCGTCGTGACCGAGAACAGAAGCGCGCGTTCTATCTGCGTAGCGGTGTTGCCGAGTACTGGATTGTCGACCGCTGGAGCCGAAGCATTCGTGTTGTACGCCGCGACGCCCAGGATGACGTCACTGAATCGGTGCTGGAATGGCGGCCGGATGGCGCGAGTGACGCGCTGCGCATTGACGTGGCGGTCTACTTTGATGAGGCGTTGGGAAAGCGATAGCGGCTGGGTGTCCCATCGCAGTACTCGCTCTTCCGGTCGCCGCTACTCTGGTCGACGCCAGCGCAATCCCGTGAACCGCGCGAAATCGGAATCGTCGGAAACCCACTCGCAGCCGTGCTCGATGGCCAGCGCGGCATACCATGCGTCGGACACCAGATTGCCAATGGCGCCGGACTGCACGAGCAGCGCCATGTAGATGTCCCAATGCCGAGCGCCAGGCGCGAGTACAACGGCATTCGGCGACGCGCGAAGTGACGTGACAAAGTCGCGCGCGATGGGCGCCGGTGTGGGCGGGTTGAACACGCGTGGATGGGTGAGCACGCGCAGCGCACCGCTCAACGCGACGTCGGACAATCCAAACGGTTCGGGTGACGAACGCAGTGATTCGACGTACACGCGCACTACGCGGTGCCGAGGGGCGTCTTCACGCATCGCATTCACCAGCACGTTCACGTCCAGCAATACCATGGGTCCGACCTCGTCAGCGGCTGTTCATGAGGTCTTCCAGGGCACCGGCGTCGGACAGATCGACGCCGGGTTGTAGACCGTTGCCGCGATAGGTGGGCAAGGGCTCGCGGACCCTCGAGGCCTTGAGTGGACGCTGCAACTCGAATCGCAGCGCATCGGCAAGCAAGTCGGTGAAACTGCGACCCGTCGCGCGTGCGCGTCGCTTGGCGGCGGCCAGCAGTTCGTCAGGGAGTCGCACCGTGGTTCGAATCATATGTCACTAGTATCGATGCGCGACATATTTATGTCAAGCTGCAGGCCTTCCCAAGTCACACACCGATTTCGGTTCCGAGGTAAACGCGAGTCTGACTGGTTGCCTCTGCCTGTACGAATGACCATATCAGGCCTCGTGACCTCGCTACCGAAAAGACCGATCACCGATCCCATTCAGGAACCGATCGGCCAGCCGCCGGCATACTCGCCTCAGACGGCGCCGGTTGCTTCATCCGCGTATCCGCCGGTCTATCCACCGGCGCCCGCCGCCTTCCAGACATCCTATATGGACGTCGTTCGGCGGGCGCGCGACGGTGACTCCGTTTCGTTTGCCCAGCTCGTGGAGCTCTATCAGCCACAAGTCTTTCGCTGGGCGCTGGGTTTGGTGCGGAGCCGGGATGATGCAGAAGACGTCACACAGGACGTGTTCGTGATCGCCTGGCGGAAGCTTTCGACGTTTCGCGGCGATGGGAATATCGACTCCTGGTTGTACCGCATCACGCGACGTCTGGCGATTCGCGCTCGGCGACGTAGTGTGCGCAGTCGATTGCTCGGTGTGTTGCCGCGCAATCGGCCGTCCCGCGAGGTCTATACCACCGATCCCGGTGGTCGCGTTGACCAGGCGCGATTGCTGGCGTTGGTGGATACCGCCGCCAAGGCGTTGCCGGCGCGCCAGCGCGAAGTATTTGAGTTGTGCGACTTGCAGGGACTCGCGCCGCAAGAGGCGGCGGCGCTCATCGGGATGAAGGCCGTGACCGCACGCGCGAATCTGTTCAAGGCCCGCGCGTCGCTGCGTCGCGCGATCCTGTGCACGCATCCCAGCTACCGGAAGTAGCACATGAACTGCGAAGAGTGCCTGGTCGAGATGCAAACGATGTCGACCAATGACGTTGGTGGCAGCGCGGTCGCGACGCACAGTGCCACGTGTCGCGAGTGCGCGCGCGTGCTGCAGGCGATCACCGTGGCGGATCGACTGATGATGCAGGAACGCGACGAGGCCTATTCCACGGTGTCCAGCGATCACGTGGCGAAACGCGCCGTGTTGCTGGGCCAGCGCCGTCGCGTGTTCAGCGGCGTTTCAATTGTCGGCGCGATTCTGGTCGTGCTCTCGGTGTGGTATTCGGTGGAGATGTTGGACCGGCCGAGCAGGGGCGATGACATTCCCGAGTTTTATGCGGGACCGATTGAGACTGAGTCTTTCGAACTCCGATGTCTCTCGTCCGACAACGTCACGCTGTTACTGGAACCATACACACAAT
>JBEBIR010000450.1:0-3659 GCA_040080315.1 Gemmatimonas sp. | reverse complement strand
CGCGCCGGTGAGCGAGCACATCACGTTCACAGCGTCGTTGTCCAGACGCGGAATGCCGGTGCGATGTTCGGTGAGGGCACCGTTGCAATGGCTGCGACGTTCGGTGAACTGCTGGCATACTGGACACCAGCGTCGCTCCTGCACCCACGCGCCGAGCAGTGTGTCGACGGCAGCTCCCGTCACTCCGGCCGAGGCGACTGACCATACCGCAGACGCATCGATCATCGAGACGCCGTACGCCAGCGCGGACAGCATGAAGGCGCCGACAATTGCACCCAACGAGCCGTTCATGGTTACTGCACCAGACGTGCCGACCGGCACGCGCTTGCCGGTGCGAACGGATACCGGGTCACCGCCCAGCCACGTCCCGATTTCGGTGGACCATGTGTCGGCACCGGACGCCGCCAATGCACCGGCGGCCGCGATCGTCAACGCAGCGGCCATCTCGCTGCTGCCATTCAGGCGATCCATGGCGAGGATGAGCAGGGCGCACAGCGCGAACACGCCACCGTTCGCGAGCACCTGCGACGCATCTCGACGATCATTCTTCGCCACGATCGCCTGCGTTCTCGTCAGTTTGCGCGCACGACCCAGACGCGACAGGAGCGCGGCGCAGGCAAACCAGGCCACGAGGTACACGCCCCACGCCCACTGCACGCGCAAGGCGATGACACCGATCACGAGTGCGACGATCGCGCCGTCGGCTTTGAGGCTCCCCACTCGCCACGCGCCATAGACAATCGCGCCCGCGAACGCACACGCGACCCACCAGGGGGCCGCCGACGTGGCGATGCTGGCGAAGGGCGGTGTCATTGCCGACGCTGTCCGTGGGACCAGCCGTCCGCAAGTCACCTTGGCGCATCCATTCACTGACTACGCGAGCGCCGCGAACAGAAACTCCGGCATGCCGCTTGTTTCGGTGACCCGCGACACGTTAGCTTCGCCCAAGTGACTCACTTGATTGATGATTCCGTGACGCGGGCTACGCCCCACGGCGTACCCGCAACGGCTGTCGCGGGTGGGCCGCTGGACGCGCGACTGCCATTGGCTCTCCTTGAGGCAGTCAAGGCAATTGACACGCCTGAAGCGGAAATTGATGCCGAGCTCGTGCATGAGCTGCGAAACAAACGTTTCGGATTGAGCGAGACGGTGTTGCAGCAGATTCGGCGCTATCAAGATGCTGTTCGGAAACAGCAGCGCGTGACCTTTGATGAGGTGCTCGCACTGACTCGTCTGATTGGTCGTCGACCGGACGCCGATTTGGCATTTCGCGAGGCCGGCCGGCGCTGGGCCCGCGCATCGATTGCGACGATTGGCGCCACCAGCCGTAGTGCAGCCACGTCGCTGCCGTCGTTGCTGGGCCGTCCAATCGCCCTGCGACAACTGCGCCGACTCGCGCGCCGCTTCATGGACGGGACACTCGTCCGGCACGGCAGTTCGCTCGTGCTGGAAGTCGGTGCGCCGGTGTCTGTCGATGCCGCACCCGGTGGCAGCGGATGCGGGTTGTACGAAGCGGCGTTCCGTGAGTCGTTGCATGTGCTGGCCGACGCCGATGGCGCCGTGGAACATGTGCTGTGCCGCGCGCGCGGCGACGCGCGGTGTCAGTGGCGCGCCGAATGGCGGCGTCGCTAGCCCGGCTCGCCCTTTACCCGCGCTTCTCATGCTGACAGTCGACATGCTCCCGCGCATCCAACGTCTGATTGCTGACGCCGGGCTCGACGGATGGTTGTTGTATGATTTTCGCGGCACCAACGCGATCGCACACGGCATGTTGGGGTTCGACGGGCTGGTGTCGCGCCGTGTGTTTGCGTTCATCCCGCGCGAGGGCACGCCGATTGGCATTCAGCACGCGATCGAGCCGGGACCGTGGGCGCGATGGCCCAAGGCGTGGCCACTGCGCGTCTATAGCGGGTGGCGCGAGTTGGAGCGTGAGCTCCACGCACTGGTTACCGGTAAGCGGGTCGCGATGGAGTACTCCGCGGGTGATGCGATTCCGTACCTCGACCGGATACCGGCGGGCGTGCTCGAGATGGTGCGGGCGACCGGCGCGACCGTGGTGAGTTCCGGTGAACTGGTGTCACAGGTGTACGCCACGTGGACCGTGCCGCAGCGCGAGTCGCACGAGCGCGCGGCCGAACAGATCCGAACGATCGCACTCGAGGCGATCGCGCACGCCGGCGCGATGATTGCCGCGGGCACACCAATTGCCGAGCATGAATTGCAGCAGCGCATTCTCGATGCGTTTGCCCGCGCGCGACTGGAGACCGAGCACGGCCCCGATGTGGCTGCGTCAGAGAGCGCCGCCAATCCGCACTATGCGCCCTCAGCCGCGGCGCCGAGGGTAATTCAGCGTGGAGATCTCCTGCTGATTGACCTCTGGGCGCGCGAAATCGGTGGTGTCTACGCCGATCAAACGTGGATGGCATCGATGGGTGCGCCGACGGCACGTGCGGTCACGATCTGGGAAGCGGTGCGCGATGCGCGCGACGCCGCGTTGACGTTGATTCGCACGCGGGTGGCGGCCGGCATGCCGGTGCGCGGTGGCGAGGCTGACGATGCGGCGCGCGAGATCATCACAGCGCGCGGATTCGGTCCGCACTTCTGGCATCGGACTGGCCACAGTATCGATTCGCGCGAACTGCACGGATCGGGCCCGCAGATTGACAATCTCGAATCGCGCGACGATCGGTTGTTGATTCCCGGCGTGGGATTCTCCATTGAGCCCGGCGTGTATCTGCCCGGCGAACTCGGTGTGCGCAGTGAGGTGAACTGCTTCGTGGGAGAGGACGCGTTGCTCGTGACTCCCGGCGTGATGCAGCGGGATCTGATCGTCGTCTGAGCGGGAATCGGATGACGCTCTGGGCTCGGTGTCGCGGGAGCGCCGTGCGGTGCGCGACGATCCTGGTGGTCGTGAGCGCCTGCCAGGAACAGCGAACAGACGCCCCGGCTGGTGGACGTATCGCTGATGTTCCGGAAGCAGTATCCCGCAGCGCGGCTGATCGCGCGTCGTCGCCGGACAGTGCGGTGCTGACGCTGGGGCTCGTTGGCGCAGACACCGCGGCACGCTATCGTGCGGCCGAGGACACGTCTTTGCTGCATGGTGGCACGATTGTCGGCACGGTGCGAGTGACGCGGCCGGTGACCGGGGATTCGGCCATCATTCCCACACATGACATGTCGGTCTGCAAGCCATTCACCGAAACGCGGACGCCGTCGCAGTCCGGCGGTGTGGGCAACGCCGTCGTGTGGTTGGTGGGAGTGACCACCGGTCCGATGCAGAACGCCCCACGGCGCGCGTCGCTGACGCTGGATCGGTGTCGTCTGGCGCCGCGCGTACAGCGGATGGCGCTGGGCGGCACGTTGCAAGTGACATCACGCGACGCGATGTCCTCGCGACTGCGTTTCGTCGACCTGGGCGCGCCGACGACCATACGGGCGCACGTGATGTTGAGCGACGCGGGCCAGGTGGTCCCCACCGCCGACGTAGCGCTGGCGTCAGGGTTGGTGGAAGTGCGCGACGACCGGCATCCATGGGTTCGCGCCTACATTGCCGTCTCCCCGCATCCGTTTGTGGCGATCACGGAACCGAATGGCACGTTTCGTTTCGACGGCGTGCCCGGCGGCAGCTACACCGTGGTGATCTGGCATGAGCAGTTGGG
>JBEBIR010000449.1:0-3660 GCA_040080315.1 Gemmatimonas sp. | reverse complement strand
GAACGAACATCGGCGCCGCGGGTACGCTCGAGGAAGGTGTCGAGATGCAGTCCCACGGCGAGTTCAATCGTTTCGCAGGCCGCCCGCGTGGGCGCAATCACAATGACGCGACCGGTCGGCGGCTTCGCCGCGACGAAGGCGTCGCGATCAGGTGGAAGGTAGCGGTCGCGGGTTGTGCGCACGCGTCAAGATAGCACATTTCGTTCGAAGATTCGTCGTGGTCTCACGTCAGCATTCAGGTCACATGTCGGAACACTCTCCCGATCAAGCGGAATGGATCGAGCTCACCACGTACAGCACGGGCCTCGAGGCCGACATGGCGCGTCAGACGCTTGATGCCGAGGGCATTCCCGTGCTGGTGAAAAGCCGAGCTCCGGGCATCTTCGGCATGAATTATCAGGGCGCCATCACCGGTGGGGTCACCCTGTTCGTGCCAGGCCCGGAAGCCGATCGGGCGTTCGAACTGTTGGACCTGGACGCCTGACGCATGCCGTCGGCCCGTGAGGACTATCTGCTGCGGATGATCCAGCAGATGGCCGCTGCGCTGCGTCGCATGCGCGAAAAGCTGGGGGGTGGCGGTTCGGCCGAGGAAGTCTCGCATGATGCGCACGCGGCGATCACCACGTTACTGGGCGCGCGTCACGCGCTGTTCGAACGACTCGACGCGCGCACGGCGGCGCAACTGATGGGTGACGCCGAGCGGGTGCAATTGTGGAGCGATCTGCTGCGACTGCAGGCCGATGCCCTTGAGCAATCGGGTGACACCGCGCGCGGTCTCGCGCTGCGACATCGCGCCGACGCCTTGCAGGTAGAGGCCTCGCGCTCGCCGGTGATCGCGTGAGCGGATCGCGGTGCCCTTGGCCCACCAAGCCGCTCGATATCGAATATCACGACGCGGAATGGGGCGTTCCCGTGCATGACGATCGCGTGCGCTTCGAGTTTCTCACGCTGGAGGGCGCGCAGGCGGGACTCAGTTGGTCAACGGTGCTGGCGCGCCGCGAGCACTACCGCAGCGCCTTTGCGGCGTGGGACGTTGACGCGATTGCGCGCTTCACGGTCGCTGACGTGGAGCGTCTGGTCGTCGACGCGGGCATCATTCGTCATCGCGGAAAGATCGAAAGCACGATCACGAATGCGCAGGCATTTCTGCGCGTGCAAGGCGAGTTCGGTTCGTTCGATGCCTACGTGTGGCGATTCGTGAATGGCACCCCGCGCGACAATCAGCGGCAGTTCATGAAAGACGTGCCACCGAAAACGGCGGAGTCCGATGCGCTCAGCAAGGACCTGATCAAGCGCGGATTCAAGTTTGTTGGATCAACGATTTGCTATGCGTACATGCAGGCGACGGGCATGGTGAACGACCATCTGCTGAGCTGCCCGCGACATGCGGAGTGTGTCAGGCTGGCGTAGCGAGCTCCGCCTCGATCTCATCACGCGCTTCCACCAACCGCCCGAGCTCCTCGCTCACCACGCGCGCGTCATCGAGATCCGCAGTCAGATTGTCCAGCGTGCCAGCGCCCGCCGTCAGCCGCAGCAAGTCCAGCCGGATCGCCTCAAGCGCCGTTACGGCATCGGCCAACCGACCGTTCGCGGTGTCGCGCGCGGAGCTGAGTTCGCGCTCCAGCGATTCACGACGCTCCATCAACGCGTCACTCGCCGAGGCACCATGCACGCGCATGCCGGTCTGTGCCACCACGTCGTTCAACTGCGCCACGCGTTGCCGAATCTTCCCGGCGTCCGACTGAAGGTTTCTCACGACCAGCGGAAGCTCCGACAGCCTGAGACGCGTCTCTCGAGGCAGTGCGTCGAACAGTGAATCGACCGCCATGCCAAGCGCCAGCTCGGTGTCGCGCTGTGCGCCGAGCGACGCCAGCGACGCGCGATCGAGTCCAACACCGGCCATGCCGAACATCCAGCGACCGACGCGACTCTGCACGAACGCTCCAGTGATGCGTCGACTGAGATTCGTGCGCCCATCGTATCGCCACAGCCTCACGACGCCGCCATAGAACGCGGACATCAAGCCGAAGGACCCGAGCGCGAAACCGACGGTGCCGGAGGAGAACCCACCCACCGCAACCGATGCAATGATGCTGGCCCACCCCAATGGCACGGCCACGCGTGACGCGCGCTCGACCAACCCCGGGGTGCGTGCATGCTCCAATACACGGTCAGGTTCGTCGGCAGCGATCGTCTGCTTCCACACGCTCTCAAGATCCTCGCGCGTGTACCCCGCCTTGAGGAGTTTTCGCATCTGCGCGAACATGCCAACGATGGGAAACGGCCCGATAACGAGCCCGATGGCCGCAAGTCCAAGCCACACGTCGCGTGCGAGGGCCGCGGGCGTCAGCGCATCCAGACGGGCTAGCACTACGAAGAACAACTGGAAGAAACTGATCCAGACAATATTCTGAGTCAGTTCACTGGACTTCCTGATGAAGTTCCGCACGGCCGGCGGCGCGTCTCCCGTCTCCACTCGTCTCCAGTCTTTAGATCACCGCTGAATCAGCTTCACCCGCTGCCCACCACGGAACACTTCCACCCGATCTGCACGTCCGTCGCGATTCGTATCCGTCCACACCTGCAGCAATTCACTGTTCTGGTCCAGGAACAACGCACGCCACGGCACACCGCCTCGCCCCTGATCGGGCACTCGCACAATGAACTCGTTCGTGCCCAACCACGTCATGACTTCCGTGCTCGGGCGACCCTGAATGACATCCAGCGCCGCACGCATCGACGGCAACACCTGCGGATAGGCCTGCGACGCAAACGCGGGCAGGTCATCGCAACGGCCGTCGGAATCTTTGTCCAGGCACGCCGGCGGTCCGTACCGCGAATCATCGCACCAGCCATCGCCATCACGATCGAGACACACCGACGAACCGGTGCCCGGCGGACCGCCGCCCTGATTCCGCGCGAAATACCGCGGATCGCTCATCGCACCCTGCCCGACCACGACGCCGCCCTGCGTCACGTACCCGCTGTATGACCCTAACGGCCCCTGCTGTGACGGCGGCCCACCGGGATACGACGAAGCCGGCGTGGTGGCCGGCTGTTGATCGCCATACAGTTGAGCGTCGGTGATCCGTTTGCTCTCCCGCTCCGCTCGAGTGTCTCGCGGATCCACCGGCATGATATCCGGCGGAATCAACGGAGGCCGCTTCTCACTGGGCTTAGTGAACCCCTTGACCGGCACCTTGTCGGCGGGCTTCCCCTTCTCCTCGCCGTAAATGACGCGCCCATTCGCCGGCTTCTTGAGGATGGCCGTGGGACAATCGGTAGGTGCCGGCTGCTGCGCTGCCGGAACGCCGTCGATCCACACGCGACACATCTTCGCGGGCGGCCGATACGCCGTCGGGATGCTGTCCTGCTTCTGGCGCGCGCCCTGCGCACCCAATGCCCCACCGGCGCCCGCCGGAGTGATCCCCGCGGTCGCCAAGCTCAGACCCATCGCGCCAAAAACCAGCAGTGTCCGTCTTTTCATGACTTTCTCCCACGAGGTACCTCAGGTGCGCGCCGCCGCCCAGCTGGCCAGCCACCCGCTTTCACCCGCCACAAGAAGCACAGACCGTGCCATGAGGGTCCTACCCCCCGCTGAGAGGTAAGTATCGACACGACGACCCAATTCGGCCAGCGAAACGGCCCTGAAGCCGGACA
>JBEBIR010000448.1:0-3662 GCA_040080315.1 Gemmatimonas sp. | reverse complement strand
CCCAACACGCCGGCGACGAATCGCGGACGCAATGGGTCGATGACTTCAAACTCGTCCGCGACGCGGCGTGCCAGTGATGCCGCCGCCACATTCAGTTCGTAACACAGATCCTCCATGCCATAGTCGGCCATGGAGATCGCGTTGGCATTGAACGTGTTGGTCTCAAGGATGTCGGCACCGGCGTCGAGGTACTGCCGATGGATCGTGCCAACGATGTCGGGCTGCGTGATCACCAGGACGTCGTTGTTTCCCTTGAGATCCGACGGCCACAGAGCAAAGCGCTCGCCACGATACTCGGCTTCGCCCAGACGATACGTCTGGAGCATGGTCCCCATGGCGCCGTCGAGCAGCATGATGCGCGCGCGCAGTTGCTCGGGAAGGAGCGCAAGCCGGGACGCGCGGTTATGGCTGGTCGACATCACGAGGTAGCTTTTGGGGTGGAAACATCTTAACAAGCTATTCATGACAACAGTCGCAGCGCAGTCAACGACGCCCACATCGCCTGTACCGCACCCTCGCGCCGCCCTGCTCCGTCGGCTGCTCGACCCCGAGCAGGTCGTCGTGTTCGACGGGGCCATGGGCACGATGCTGTACAGCCGCGGTGTCTTTATCAACCAGTGCTACGACGAACTGGTACTGCGAGCCCCCGACTTGGTGCGCGATATCCATGCGGCCTACGTCAAGGCCGGTGCTGAGGTACTGGAGACCAACACGTTCGGGGCGAACCGCATCAAGCTCACGCAGTACGGACTGGAAGGTCAGGTCGCCGCGATCAATCGGCGCGCTGCCGAGTTGGCCCGCGATGCGGCGGGCGAGTTGCGGCTTGTCGCCGGTGCCGTCGGCCCGCTGGGCGTGCGTCTCGAACCCTACGGGTCGACCAGCCGAGATGAGGCGCGCGCAGTATTTGCCGAACAGTTGGAGGCGCTTCGGGCCGGTGGCGCAGACTGCTTCTTGATGGAGACGTTCTCGGATCTGGAGGAGTTGGAACAGGCCATTCTTGCTGCGCGCAGCGTTGATCCCGCCATTCCGGTTATTGCGCAAGCCACGGTCGGACCCGACCTGCACACGGCATATGGAGCGACTCCGGAAGACATCGCGCGGGCGCTTGATCGATGGGGTGTCGACATCATCGGGCTCAATTGCTCGGTTGGTCCTCAGACCATCCTCGAGGCGATTGAGCGAATGGCGGCGGTCACCAACCGTAAGCTTTCCGCGCAACCGAATGCCGGAATGCCGCGCGACGTCGGTGGCCGCTCGATGTACATGGCCAGTCCCGAATACATGGGCACGTACGCGCGCCACCTCGTGCAGGCCGGCGCCAGGATTGTCGGTGGCTGCTGCGGAACAACACCCGAGCACATTCAGGCCATGCTGGCCGGCATCCGACCGCTCGCGCCGCGCACTGGCGCTTCGGCCAGTGTGGCGAAGACGCGGTCTGCGGCGCCTGAACCGGAAGCCGTCGGCGCCGAGCCTGTGCCGATTGCCCAGCGCTCCCGTTTCGGCGCGAAATTGGCGGCGGGGAAGTTCGTGACGTCGGTCGAAATTGTGCCACCGCGCGGCGTCGACACGACGAAGCTGGAGGAGGATGCGGCGCGCCTGTTCAAGGCGGGTGTGGACGCGATCAACGTACCAGACGGCCCGCGGGCCCAGAGTCGCATGGGCGCGATCGCGACCAGTCTGATCATCGAGCGACACGGCATCGAGGCGGTAACCCACTACTGCTGTCGCGATCGCAATTTGCTCGGGATGCTGAGTGATCTGCTGGGCGCGTCGGCGCTCGGGCTGCGCAACATGCTGCTGATCACGGGCGACCCGCCCAAAATGGGGCCGTATCCCGATGCCACGGCGGTGTTCGATATCGACGCCATAGGACTCACCAATTTGGTGGCCAAGCTCAATCGCGGTCTCGATCCCGGTGGGAATTCCATCGGCGAGCCGACCCGGTTTGTGATTGGGGTTGGGGTGAACCCGGCCGCGATCGATCCGGCATATGAACTCCGGCGATTCCACTGGAAAGTGGAGGCGGGCGCCGAGTATGCCATCACCCAACCGGTGTTCGATCCTGAGCAGTTGGAGCTGTTCCTCCGCTCTCTGGAAGGCGCCCAGGTTCCGATTGTGGCTGGGATTTGGCCGCTGGTCTCAGCCCGCAATGCCGAGTTTCTGGCTAACGAGGTGCCGGGCGTCTCGGTGCCGGCCGGAGTGCTCGATCGGATGAGAAAGGCCAGCGAAAAGAGCAAGGAGCACGGATTGGCCGAAGGTCTCGCGATCGCCCGCGAGATGCTCGACCGCGTCAGGGGGAGCGTTCAGGGGGTCCAGGTGAGCGCACCATTCGGACGAGTGGAGCTCGCGCTGGAGGTTTTCGAAAGCTGACTTGGGAAAGCGGGCGGGACCGCAACAGGTGATGCGCCACGCACACACCACGCTACGCACGAGGCCGCCTACCGACGGACTGAGGCATTGTTGATAACTCGGCCTCATGCATTGCAATGCGTTGTGTCATATGTATTTACGTGCGACAAATCCGACGGTTTTGTCAGATTCCATTGCTGGTACGGCGATTGCGAATGGGTATGACGTCAACTCTCGGTGTTTTTCCAAGTGTCCTCGGAGGTTTCATGCGCATTACCAATTTCGCTCGTGTTGCTATTGCCGCCACGGCGTTAGTGGCTTCAAGTACCACCGTCTCAGCCCAATCGTGGCAGGCCCTCGGACCGGTCAACGGCTCAGGTGGTTCGTTCTGGAACAACGTCTCGGACGACACGAACCTCTCGACGCCCACACCCTGCAACATTGGTGCAGCTCTGACCGGCGTGGCCACCAATGCCGGGTGCACGAATGAAGCGCCGGCGAACCTGTTGCCGCTCGGTCTGAATCCCACGCAGTACCTGAGCGGCACGTCGGTCGGTTCGGCCACCGGCTTCTACTTCGGTGCCGGCTATTGGAACGTGACGCTGCTCGGTACCATCACCGGTGCATCTCCGGTCCGTCCGTGGAACATCCGCGATAATGCGACCGACGCGATCCTCGGCACCATCACGACGGCGGGAAACACGCTCGTGATCGGATCGGCCAGCGGGTTCTACTTCGATATCAGCGCTTGGGCGCCGAACGGCGGTGTCTATGACAGCCGGTCGCTCACTGGCGGAAGGAGCCAGTTCGCCGCGCTGGGTATCAATGGCGCCGGCCCCACCAACGTTGGCGCGAACCTCGCCGAAATTGGCAATACCGCAGATGGTCGCACGTACTTCGTTGGCATGGAAGACAATGCCTGCGTTACCGCCGTCAACTGCCCGAATGCCAACAGTTTTCAGCAGATGAAGTCCGACTTTGACTACAACGACATCATGCTGCAGGTCACCGCGGTACCGGAACCGAGTTCGATTGCCCTCATGGGCTTCGGTTTGGCGGGCCTCGCCGCGGCGGCTCGTCGTCGTCGGAGCGCCTGAACCAGGCTGCACACACCGAGAGTTGTAGAAGGCCGTTCGAGTCAGTGCGACTCGGACGGCCTTCTGCATTCCTGGATGAACAACAGAGAGGCGACGACAGACGGGCGACTTGAGACGTGGACCGTCTGCGTCTGAGTCTGCAGTCACCGGTCCTCCGTCTCCCGTCTGTTGTGCCGCCACCGCGCGAAACTAGAAGCTCAATGCGATATCGGGACT
>JBEBIR010000034.1:0-15393 GCA_040080315.1 Gemmatimonas sp. | reverse complement strand
CCAGCGCGTAGCGCACGCGCATGCCGCTCACCCAGTCGTCGGAGGCATCGGCTTGCTGCGCCTCCTTGAGCACCTGCAACAGCTCCAGACGCTCGATCTTGGCATCGTTGCGCTCTTCGGGCGGCGGCACGTCGTCATTGTTGTTCCAGTAACACAGATTGCCACCGAAATCGACATCGCACTTCGCGTCGGCACCACCATTGTAGAATCGCAATCCCGAGCGATGGTTCCGCTCAAACTGATCCTGCTGGGCCCGCGACTTCGCCGCGATGGCGCTGAGTCGAGTGCGATCACCAGCCAGCGGATCGACCCGAGACGGTGGCAGCGTCACGCTGTCTTTCGGCGGTACGCTCTGTTGCGCCGCCGCTGGCAGGGCCAACGGCGACGCGATCAGAAGCGACGCGAGTCCGGTCAGTAGCCGCTTGCGGCTACGGATGAAGCGATCCCACTGAAAGTTCGGCACCGACTATCTCCGGAGAAAACGTCACCTGCGTCCGAACTCGAAGTTAACCGTTGGGACGGTCGTCAGAAGCCCAATCGAACGCCGGCTGACAACGCCCAGTTGTGCGTGAGGTTGCCGTTCACCCTGAATCCAATCGCGTCTTCAGAGTTGAACTTGCCGATCCAGTCCTTGGCTTGCACACGCACGGCGAAACCCTTCGCCAAGCCAACATCGACACCGACACCAGCGGTATACACGAAGTTCGATGCGCGCACATCGAACAGGCTGTTCTTGATGTCACTGGTCATCCCACCAACACCGCCTTGCACAAACGGCGCGACGCCAGTGCCCTTCCCGGCCAGCCCTCCCAATTCGACACCCGCGTCATACAGCCAGGTTTTCGCTGTGCCGATGTTGACACCACCGAGCACCGGCAACCCTACCCGCAGATCACCACTCGCGTAAGCCAGATTGCCAACCAGCGCGATACCGCGCGTCAGCGGCACAGACCCCTGCACGCCAAGCATGGGCGAGTTGCTGGTAGCGAGGCTCGTGCCAATCGGGCCGTCGTACCAATCGCCGGTGATCAGATAGCCGGCATACGGGGTGAGCGATGCGCCGACGCCAGCTTGTGCGCTGACGGTTGACGCGAGAATGAGCGATGTCGCAGAGATCGCAACGAAACGGACGGACAAACGCATGGAGCCTCCAGTTGGTGGACGGCCCCATCAATCGCACACCGCGCGCCGTAGTATGAGCGAGCTATAACTGTTTTATTCATAAAGACTTAACTGAACGTTGAAACTCATATCGTCCTCATTTCAGGACAGCGCCCACCACCATTGTTTGGACGATTTAGGAGCCGCTGGCGACGTGATCCCGGGGAAACAGCTTCGGCCGACCAACCAGTGTCATCGCGCCAAAATCACGCAGGTCAACGGTTGCGATCGCCGTCGCGCGCAAACGCTCGGCGACCGCCGCGACAACACTGTCAACCAACCCCAGCGCGATGTCCGCGTACTGCTCACGAATGGACTGCGCGCGACGCAAATCGCTCTCGTTGCCCCACTCCACTGTGAACGCCCCCGCAACCAGATCGCTGTGAAACGCGTCGGCCGCGCTGGCTCCCACATAGCGCCCGACGAGGTAGTCCACCTCGGGCAGGATGGCCCACGGCAGAATCCAGGCGGCGGGATCGTCCTCAAACAACTGCACCATCACCTCGTGGTGCGCATCGTCGGCGTCGATCAGAGCGATAATCGCGCCCGTGTCTGCCACGATCACGTATCGCGGCCCATACCGATCAGCAGCGACTCGGCGCGCACAGACAGGTCGCCCCGTCCACTACGACCGGAACCAATACTTGACGGCTGCGTCGGTAGCGGCTGCGATCGCGCATAGACGGACACAGCCTCGCGGACCAAGTCGGCGGCCGTACGTCCCTGCGCCTTGGCGAGCGCCTTGAGTCGGCGGTAGTCGTCTGGGTTGAGATAGACCGTCGTCTTGGTAGAGTCTGCCATATGGTAACCATATATGGCATTTCACTTAAGCTCAAGGGCCGATTCGAGCTGGCTGCACGCTCTTTGTCAGCACCGGGTTCTTGATGGCAATGAACCCACCCTCCCAGCTGGTTTTCGCCATCGCTGCCGCGCTGCCCATACTCAGCAGCAAGATCACCGACAGCAGCCCCAATCCCGGCTTCACCTCGCGTATCGTGCGAAGCGTCAGCCACCACGCCCCTGCTGCCACTACGCCGGTCACGACCAGCATCCAGGTCGCCGCTTCGGCCGCTTCCTCGTGCTCATGCGCGCGATCGCGATCCACGTACCAGCGATCCTCCACCAGTTCCTCGGCCTCGCCTCCCGTCCAGAACGCCGGATACACCGATGCTCCGGACAACGTCAGTGTGGCCAATGTGAACAGCAACACGGCGCGCTTGCGCGTGACGATTGCCGCGAACGCGGCCGCGACGCCCAGGAACGACAGGATCACGGGGAAATGATTGATCATCAGATGCAGCGAATGCGCGTCCACGACCACCTCAGGTAAGCGTTATTGGCGACCACATCACTCATCGATCTCGTCGGGCATGTGCGGTCCGCGTAAGTGCACGGCCTCATGCTTCGCGCGTGCGCGAATGTTGAGCATCTCGACAATGACCGAGAACGCCATCGCCATATACGTGTAGCCCTTGGCGATATGCTGTCCCAAGCCTTCTGCGACGAGATTCGTGCCGATGAGCACGAGGAACGCGAGCGCCAGCATCTTGATGGTCGGATGCTTGTCCACAAACGCGCTGATCGGGGCTGCCGCAAACAACATGACCGCCAGTGCCACCACGTTGGCCGCGATCATGATGGTCACATCGTTCGCCATGCCGACGGCGGTGATCACGGAGTCGAGTGAAAAAATGATGTCGATGACCATGATCTGCGCCACGGTTCCCCACAGTGACTTCGAAACGCCCTTGGCCGATGCGTCGTCGACTGGTCCCTCGAGCTTGTGGTGAATCTCGGTGGTGGCTTTGGCGATCAGGAATAGACCGCCGATGATCAGAATCAGATCCCGCCCTGATATCTCCTGTCCCAGCACCTTGAACAGCGGGTCGGTCAGACGCATCACCCAGGTGATCGAGAGTAGCAGCAGCACCCGGGTCACGAAGGCGCCGGCGAGGCCGAGTGATCTCGCCCGCGGCTGGAGCGCCAACGGCAGCTTGCTGCTCAGGATGGAAATGAAGATGATGTTGTCGATGCCGAGGACGACCTCGAGCAGCGTCAGCGTCAGCAGCGAGATCCAGGCGTTGGGGTCGGACAGCCAGTTCATGCGAATCGGGGAAATGGGAGCGGGTGCGGCAGAGTGTAGAAGCTCGCACACGGATCATGACCCATCAACGGCCATGGTGTTGCTACTTTTCGCGAATGCCCTCACTCGCACCGGATTCCCCGTTGGCCGATCAACCGACCGCGTCCCTCGCGCCTCGTCCTGCCGTCGTGTTGCTCTCCGGCGGTCTCGATTCGACCACGGTGCTGGCTGTCGCCAAGCGTGATGGCTTCACGCCATACGCGATGACATTTCGATATGGACAGCGGCACGCGGTGGAAATCGATGCCGCGCGTCGTGTTGCCGCAGCGCAGGGTGTGGCACAGCATGTGGTGGTGGACATCGACCTGCGTCAGTGGGGCGGTTCGGCGCTCACCAGCGACGTGGAGGTGCCGAAGGATCGCGATGTCGAGTCGACAGCCAACCTGATTCCGGTCACATATGTTCCCGCGCGCAATACCATTTTCTTGTCCTTTGCATTGGCGTGGGCCGAAGTATTGGGAGCGACGGACATCTTTATTGGCGTGAACGCGCTCGACTATTCCGGCTATCCCGATTGCCGGCCGGAGTTCATCGATGCGTTCGCGGGCATGGCAAACCTCGCCACGCGTGCCGGTGTGGAGGGGACGCAGCGTCTGACCATTCACGCACCGTTGCAGCATCTCACCAAGGCCGATATCGTCGCGCTGGGCCAATCCCTTGGTGTCGACTATTCCATCACCACCAGCTGCTACGATCCCGCGGCAGACGGCACGGCCTGTGGTCATTGCGACGCCTGTCAGTTGCGCCTCAGGGGCTTTTCCGCCAACGGCGTTATCGATCCCATCACCTATGCCACCGCGTAACGCGTTGCGACGGCGATGACCTACACCGTCAAGGAGTGCTTCTACACCTTGCAAGGCGAGGGCGTGCATGTCGGGCGTCCGGCAGTCTTCTGTCGTTTTTCGGGCTGCAATTTGTGGACGGGACGCGAAGCCGATCGCGCAACGGCGGTGTGCACGTTCTGTGACACGGATTTCTTCGGGATCGGTCCAGACGGCGGAAAGTTTGCCAGTGCGCGCGAGTTGGCGGCGTTTGTGAAGCGTCGCTGGCCGGCTGACGCACCGGCGTCTGTGCGGCCGTTCGTGGTGTGCACGGGAGGCGAACCGCTATTGCAGCTTGATGAGGCGGCCGTGAACGCGCTGCATGCCGAAGGATTCGAGATTGCCGTGGAAACAAACGGCACGCAAACGGCGCCTGCGGGACTCGATTGGATCTGTGTGAGCCCCAAGGCCGACGCGCCGCTGGCTCTGGTGACGGGTGATGAATTGAAACTGGTGTATCCGCAGGAGAGCGCACTTCCGGAGCGCTTCGAGAGCCTGGCCTTCCGGCATTTTCTGCTGCAGCCGATGGACGGGCCCAACTTGGTCCAGAATACGCGCGCGGCGCTGGCGTATTGCTTGGCGCACCCGCGGTGGCGGCTGTCGGTTCAGGTGCACAAATCCCTCGGCATCCGCTAGCGGTCAGCCTCTGCTTCCTGCCGCAGGAAGCAGAGGTTAACACATCACATTTCTGCTGCCGAGCACTTCCGCGCCGCCTGTGTGACGCTCGTCCTAGCGGACCAATCGTCCTGAGGGTAGTTTCGAACTTCGCCCCTCTCTCACCTCGCCCCCGACACGTGGCCTTTTCGCGCCGTCACTTCGTGCCGCTCTGCTTCGCCGCCGCCTTGGTCGCGGGGCCGTCGCGTGCACAGGCGCAACCGGCAGAGGCGAAAAAGCCGTTCGCGGCGTTCAGTGCTTCGGCGTCTGCGTTGCGGGATAGTCTGGTCGCCGTGGCACGCGGACAGATCGGCACGCGGTACAAACTTGGCGGTTCGACGCCCAATCGCGTGCTCGACTGCAGCGGACTCGTGAAGTACGTCATGAGTGCACTGGACGTGATTCTGCCGCGCACCGCGCGTCAACAGGCCACGATGGGGGAGGAAGTCCCCAAGGACCTCGCGGCCATGAGACCGGGAGATCTCCTCACGTTCGGCCGAGGAAAGACCATTTCACACATCGGCATTTACGTGGGTGATGGTCGGATGGTCCATGCGAGCACATCCAAACGGCAGGTCATTGAGACCACGTTGACGGGTCGCTCGCCGCTCATCAAGCAATGGAAGGGCGTCCGCCGACTGGTGGACGGGTCCCGGTTCAAGCTCGGCGACAGCCTTCTCGCTATTGCGGATACGCTGCGCTAAGGCGCAGCATAGAGGACTACGGGTTTCGCCAGCACAGTCTGGCGGTAGCTCCCTCGCCCACCGGAGGTCTTCCATGCTCAGTCACACCCGCCGCCGCGCGTTCGCGCGGACACTTGTCGCCGTTCCACTTGCCCTCGCGTCGCTGGCGCCGTCTGGTGCGGGCGCGCAAACAGCCGCGCCACCTGCCTCGAATCGACTCACCATCGCCGACTATTTCGACTGGGAGGATGTGTCCAATCCCTCGATGTCGCCTGACGGCAAGCAAGTGCTCTACACGCGAACGTGGATCGACAAGATCAATGACAAGCGCGAGTCATCGGTGTGGTTGATGAACGCCGATGGCACGAAGAATCGCTTCCTCACGAAAGGCGCTGATGCCAAGTGGGCGCCGGACGGATCTCGCATTGCGTTTGTCGCGCCCGGTGAACCCGGTGGTGCCCAACTGTGGGTGCGCTACATGGACGCCGAGGGATCGACCACACAGATCACGCGCCTGACCGAATCCCCCGGCGACATCGAGTGGTCTCCTGACGGCAAGACCATCGCCTTCGGGATGCTGGTGCGTGGCACCGACAATTGGCGCATCGCCATGCCGGCCGCGCCGCGTGGCGCCAAGTGGACCGAGCCGCCGCGTGTGGTGACCAAAGTGCGTTACCGCGCTGATCGTCAGGGATTTCTCGAGGACGGACTGCGCCAACTGTTCACGGTGCCGGCGGATGGCGGGACCCCACGACAAGTCACGTCGGGAGAATGGGCGACCAATGGCACGACCTGGATGCCCGATGGGAAGAGCTTCCTGTTCACGTCGAACCGTATCAAGGAATCGGAATACGCGTGGCGTGAGTCGGATATCTATCGCGTTGACGCGGTGACCGGCGCCATCTCGCAGCTCACCAAGCGCAAGGGACCGGACAACAGTCCTGTGCCGTCGCCCGACGGCAAGATGATCGCCTACACGGGATACGACAGCACCGATGCGACCTGGAAGGATGCCATCCTGTACGTGATGGACGCCGACGGCAGCAATCCGCGCGCGTTGACGGAAAAACTTGATCGCGCACCCAGCGGCATGATCTGGTCGCCTGACGGAATCGGCATCTACTTCACCGCTGAGAACGAAGGCTCGCGCAACCTCTACTACGCGTCGGTGAAAGGCGACGTACGCGCCGTCACGAAGGGCACGCACGTGCTCACCACCACTGACATCAATCGCAACTTCATGGCCGTGGGCGTGGCGACCAGTCCGCAGAAGCCCAACGATGTCGTGACGTTTGATGTGCGCACGCCCGCCATCAAGCAACTGACCGATGTGAATGGCGACGTGCTGGCGGGTAAACAGTTGGCGACGACGGAAGAGATCTGGTACACCTCCGTGGATGGCTTCCGGGTGCAGGGGTGGATCGTGAAACCCGCCGATTTCGATGCGCGCAAGAAATATCCGATGATGCTCGAGATTCACGGCGGGCCGCACTCGATGTACAATGTCGGCTTCAGTTTCGCACGGCAGGATCATGTGTCCAACGGCTTCGTGATGTTGTACACGAATCCGCGCGGCTCCACCGGGTACGGATCGGCATTCGGCAATGCCATCAAGAATGCGTATCCCGGCAAGGACTACAACGACCTCATGGCCGGTGTCGACTCGCTGGTGAATCGCGGATACGTGGACACCAACCGCCTGTACGTGTTTGGCTGCTCGGGCGGCGGCGTGCTCACGTCATGGATCGTCGGTCACACGAACCGATTTGCGGCAGCCAGCGCGAATTGTCCCGTGACAAACTGGCTGAGCTTCGTGGGCACCACCGACGGACCCGGCTGGTACAACAACTTTGCGAAGTATCCGTGGGAAGATCCCACCGAACACCTCAAGCGTTCGCCAATCATGTACGTGGGCAATGTGCAGACACCCACCATGCTGATGACGGGCGTGAACGATCTGCGCACCCCGATGGGTCAGACAGAGGAGTACTACGAGGCGCTCAAGGTGCGGAAGATTCCGACCGCGATGGTGCGGTTCAACAACGAGTGGCACGGGACCAGTTCCACGCCGTCCAACTTCCTGCGCACGCAGCTGTACATGCGCAGTTGGTTCGACAAGTATCAGCAACCGCCGTCGGGTGCACGCGTGACGCAGGACCCGCAGTGACGGCATGATCGGCAGGGATGTTTTTCTGCGGGGGCGCGGCGCCGAAGTGGGTGTTCGCGCCCCCGGTTGGATGTTGCGACTGTGTGGCGCGACGCTCGGCGTGGGAATCGTGGTGTGCGCCGACCTGATTGGCGTGTGGGGCGTGCTTGGCCTGCGCACGTGGACCGTGTATGTGCTCGCCTTGGCGGGTGGCGCTTGGCTGGCGCCCAGCGCGATGGGCGGCGTGCTCTGGCTGCTGAACGGTGTGTTGGTGAGTCTGTTGATGCTGGTCATGTACACGCCGATCGTACGACCGATGGTGTCACGTTTCGTGCGCGCCGATGTCGTGAGCACCATGCCCATCGACGCCGTGCTCGCGCTCTCGGGCGGCATCACCGACGATGGACGCATCGGGGGTCAGGCCCTCGATCGGCTGCTCTCCGCCCTGTTGCAGGCCAAGCAACGGGCCGTAGCTGAACTCGCATTGTCCGTCGTCAGCCAAGGACGCCGTCAACCGCCAGTCACGTCAGAGGCCGACCAACGCGCGCTCGTGCAACTGGCCGCGCCGGAACTGTCACTGCGGTTTGTTCGCGACGTGCACAGCACGCACGATGAAGCCCTGGCGTTCGCGGCTCTCGCCCGCACGCATGGGTGGCGACGGGTACTCGTGGTGACCTCACCGCTGCACTCACGACGCGCCTGCGAGGCCATGGAGCGAGCCGGACTCGTGGTCGAATGCCGACCGGCCGAATCGCGCGACTATTCGTTGAACAGGCTCGACAAGAGTGAGAATCGACGACTGGCGTTTCAGGATGTGCTGTACGAAACGGCGGCGGAGATATTGTATCGCGGGCGCGGGTGGATGTAGGTGGCGGGAGGGATGAGCAAGAGAAGGTAGTGCGCGTTGGAGGGGTGAGCCGGTGAGGGTAGACTCTGCCCTCACCGGCTCACCCCTCCCGCGCTCGCTACCTGCCGTTGCTCATCCCTCTCCCCTAGGGCGCTCGCTTTCGCCGTCGCGCGAAATCGGTCAGCAACTCCCCTCCCCGGTCAGAAAGCGCGAGCGCCAGTTGCTCCACTTGCACCCAGACCGCGCGCGAGTCGCCGACAGCCGCGTCGCTGACAAAGTGCGTGCGCGTGAACCCCGAACCGGGCGTCGCGCTGCCGTTGGCCGGCCGGCCAAGCGTGGCCAGGTACGAGGTGAACTGCTCAACGGCCCGCACCACCACCAGTGTCCCGGGCGCCGTGCTGTCGGCCCCATAGTTCGCCACGATGTGCCACTGGCGATAGCGATACGGGTCTTCCCACACCCCACCAAGAGCGGCGCGAACCCATTGTTGCTGGCGGCTCTCCGCTGACGCTTGAAGGCCCGTGCCGTGCATGGCCTGACGGATCACCTCGGGCACATCGGCGACCGTTGGCGGCAGACGGATCCACAGCGCCTCGATGGGCGGCGCGTCGAGGGGCGTTCCAAGCGACGATGCCGCCGGCGTCACCGGTACCGCGCGGTGACATGAGGCGAGCCCAACCATAAACAGCGCTCCCCGCGCCACAGCAGAAATGTGCTGTAAAGCACCATGAAAATCCGGAAGCGTGACGTAGCTCACTTTCATGGGATCCTCGAGCCCATACGTTCCTCACGTTCGTCTCCCCATCCCCAATACCATGCCTGCATCCAATTTTCGCAACCGTGCGCTTCTGGCCACTGCCCTCATTCTACTCGGCGGCGCGACCACAGCGTGCACGGATACTGCTTCAAAGGCTCGTGCCGATTCGTTGTCAGCCGAATTGGCCGCCGCCAGTGCCCAGCGCGACTCGCTGCAGAGTGTCATGCAGAGCGCGTCGGCCGAAAAGGACCGCGCCCTGAACCAAGTGGTGGAAGCCACCAAGTTTGCCGATCAGGTAGACGCCGAGCTGCGGCAGGTTCGCGGCCTGACCACCAAGGTGACCGTCAACAAGAGTGACGAGTCGGGCCAGACTGAAGCCGCCGACGCCAAGAAGGACATTCTGGCTCGACTCACCCAAATGCGTCAGCGCCTGAACGCGCGTCAGGCGCAGATTCGCACGATGCTGGACACGATGCAGTCGCTGCGGGCGGACTCCGGTGCGACGGCCACGCTGTTGGCCGATCTGAACACCCGTCTGGCCAACCGCGAGAAGGAGATCGTGGCCTTCCAGGAAGAGGTGAAGTTGCTGCGCGGACAGAACGCCGTGCTGACCGCGGAGAAGGCGGTGCTCACCGATACCGTGAAGGCGATGGACGTGCGCGAGAACAAGGTCTACTTCGTCGTCGGGACCCGTCGTCAACTGCTGGCGGACGGCCTCGTGACCGAAGAAGGCGGTTCGCGTGGATTGCTGATCGTCAAGCTGGGCAAAACCCTCGTGCCGGCGCGTTCACTCGATGAGACGCGTTTCACCCGCGGCGATCGTCGCGAAGTCCTCACGATTCCGCTGCCGCGCGCCGACCGCCCGTATCGCATCGTGTCGCGGCACGACGTGGGCCTGATCGAAGTCGCCAAGAAGGAGAAGGATGGGTCGTTCCGTGGCGAGTCCATCCGCATCACTGATCCGTCCAAGTTCTGGGCGACGACGCGCTATCTGATCATCGCGGAGAAGTAACGCTGGCGTCCACGAGCTGCCGCACTACAGGTGCGGCAGCTCGCGGTCTCCCAGTGCACCATCGGCGTTGTGCCAATTGAGTTCTTCCCGTGACAATGGCCGGATCGCGATGTCCACCGCGAGCCATGTCGTTTTCGAAAATGGATAGCACCCGACACAGCCCGAGAGCATCAGCACGGCGGTGACCCAGGTGATGACGGTCCACGGCGGATTGGGCCACGTGACATACACGAACCCGCAGACGACAAAGAACAGGATGAGTTCGACGGCGATGAGGTTGAAGAGATACGCGCCGACGAAATAGTCCCCTTCCCCGCGCTCCAGTCGCAAGCCGCACGACGGACAATGCGCTTTCAGCGTGAAGAAGTTTGAGAACAGTCCCTTGCTGCCGCAGTGCGGACACCGCAGGCGAATGGCGCGCCACAACAACGTGACCAGCGGTGCTCGCTTGAACGTCATCGCTCGCCCAGTGCCGCGAGAAATTCGCGCAGGTACCCGCCCCAGACACTGGGCAGCGAGTGCGTGCCATGGCCTCGCGTCTGGTCGGAGATCGGCAGCAAGATGAATCGCGTCTTCGGCATCTTCGCCGCGAACATCTCCGCCAGCTTCAACTCCGGTGGATTCACCTGATCGTCGGCCGAGTTGATGTACAACGCCGGTGCGGTAATGCGATCGAGTTTGGGTGACGGGTCATAGTCGCGTGACGCGTCGAACTGGTAGAGAAAGTCGTTCGCATCGGTCGATCGCATGCGCGCGTCGAGGTAGGCGCGAATCACGCTGTCCGCCGCATCCCGGGTCGGCGCCTGGCGTTGTTGAACCAACGGCGCACTCGACATGATGTACAACATCATTTGCGCGGCCTTGAGTCCCGGCGGTGTGCTCGTGTAGTTGCCGCCATTCCAGGCCGGATCACTCCGAATAGCGTCCATCGCCATCGTGCGAATCATCCGATTGCGGCCGGCAATCTGTGAGGGCACGCAGGCGAACGGCGCCAGACCATCCATGAAGTCAGGATAGGTTTCGCCCCACACCCAGCCGTGCATGCAGCCCATCGACGTGCCCATAATGAGACGCAGATGGTTGACGCCCAGATGCTGGGTCAGCAGCCGATGCTGTGCCGTCACCATGTCATCGTAGGTGTAGCGCGGAAACTTGAGTTTCAAGCCGTCACTTGGCTTGCTCGATCCGCCGTGGCCGATGCCATCAGGCAGCACGATGAAGTACTGCGCACTGTCCAGCAGTTGTCCGGGACCGAACAGCTGACCGGCATAGGTCGCGTTCAAAAAGCTGCGGCCCGTCCCGCCGGTGCCATGGAGAATCATCACGGCATTCCGCACGACGCCGCGCGCGTCCTTGCGGGGCGTTCCCAGCGTCGTGTAGTGCAAACGAAGTTCGGGAAGGACTTCGCCCGTGGTAAATCGAAAATCGCGAACCACGAAGTCGCCCTGCGTGCCGGATCGCGCCCATGCGTTGCCGGCCTGCGCCAGCAGGGAGGTCGGCAGGACTGCCGCGGCCAGGGCCAGCAGGCAGACGCGTCGAGAATTTCGATGGAATCGAGTCATCCCCCAACGTAACGGCTTTGGACTACTTTACGTACGGCTCTCGTTGGTTCGCCGCAGCCCAGACCCTCCAGCCGCCTCTCCGCACCGCGTGTCCCGGACAAAGATCTGCCCCCGATGCGGTGAAGCGTATGACGACGCCGTCGCGTTCTGCGCGACCGACGGCACGCGTCTGGTGCGCGGCGGTCAGACCGCCGATTTGATCGGGACGGTCATCGCCGAACGCTACCGCATCGTGTCGCGCATCGGCGAAGGCGGCATGGGCCAGGTGTACCTGGGCGAGCACGTGCGCATGAAGCGCAAGAGCGCGATCAAGATCATGCGCCCTGCATTGGTCGGCGAGGTGGAAGCGCTGCAGCGATTCACCCGTGAAGCGGAGAACGCGAGTCAGCTGTCGCACCCGAACATCGCGGCCATTTTTGATTTCGGCGAGACACCGGAAGGTGTGGTCTATCTCGCCATGGAGTACGTCGACGGCTATTCACTGGCCGGCAAGCTGCAGGAGTCGGCGGCGCTGCATCCGGATGTGGTCGCCGACATTCTCGGGCAGGCGGCCGATGCGCTGCAGGCCGCGCACGACCTGAACATGCTGCACCGCGATATCAAGCCCGACAACATCATGTTGGGCAAGCGCACCGACGGGACGTACATGGTGAAGTTGGTGGACTTTGGCATTGCGCGCACCATGGACGGCAGCGACCAGAAAGTCACGCGCACCGGATTCGCCGTGGGCACGCCGCAGTATATGTCACCCGAGCAACTGAGTGGCGACACCCTCGATGCGCGGAGCGACCAGTATTCGTTGGCGCTGGTGGCCTTCGTTTCGCTCACGGGCAAGCAAGCCTTTCCAGCCGAGTCGTCAAAAGAGTCGCTGATCGCGCGTTTGACCAGTCGACCGCAAACACTGCAGAGTGCCAAGCAGGACGTGCAGTGGCCGGACATGCTGCAAGAGGTGTTCGATCGGGCGCTGGCCCCCGAACCACGCGACCGCTTCGCCACGGTATCCGATTTCGCGCACGCGCTGTCGGGTGCGATCAGCGCCATGACGCCGTCGCAGACGGCCGAGTTGTATCGTCGCGCGCTGGACATGCGCGTCGCGAGCGTGGCCGCGCGCACACCACACAGCGATCTCGAGTCGTTACGCACGCCCAGCGGTCAACTGCTGTCTCTGGGCACACCGTCGTCGCCACGCGAACTCGTATCGCGCGCGGGCGCCACGCCATCTGGCCGGTCCGCGGTCGGCACCACGGCGGGCGTCGCGGTGGTGAAGCCGCGAGCGCGTTGGCCCTTCATCATTGGCGGCGTGGTGACGGTGTCGGTTGCGGCCACATTGTACGTCACACAGCGCGACCGCGCCGAACGCGCAAACGCCGATAGCGCGAAAGTGGTCGCGACGCTTCCGGCCGATACGGGCGCGCGGGTGACGGTCACACCGTTGCCGGCACCTCCTGTTTTGGCGCCCAGCACCGCGCCGACGCCTTCTGGTGCATCGCCAACGCTCTCGCCCGCGGACAGCGCGGCTCGCGTGGCGAAGCGTGACTCCACTCGACGTGACGCGGCTCGGCGCGCGAAAGCGGCGGCCGACAGCTCGGCGAAAGCGAACAGTGTGCGCAGCCGCTACCCCGAGGCGGCGCTTCGGGCCATGATCGCCCGCGGCATCGACCCCAAGGTGCGCATCGCCAAGAGCGGCGATGTGCGTGCCGCCATCTTGCCCACACCGGTGTCAGTATGGCGCGCCGAACAGGCACGGGCGTTCAAGAACCTCAACACCGGGCCCGGCGGAATTGCGTACACCGCCGTCGATCCTATCGAACTGTGGAGTGCGTGGGCGACCCTCGTGTCCACGCAACGCGCCGTGTACGTGTTGGAAGTGACGTCGGAGAAGACCCCGTGGCCAACCTATGCACCCGAGAAGATCTTCGACATCAAGCGTGGTGATGTGTCCGCGGTCGAGCTGCTGCGCGACGGCGCGCCGGTCGCCCTCGATGCGATGTCCCGCGTTCCGGCGGTGGTCAATGGACCGCAACACCTCACGGCGGGGAAACTGGTCACCAATGCGCTGGTGGCAACGCTCTCGCCAACCACGTTCGCGCCTCGTGAGGACGGAACGCTCCCCAAAATCGAGTTGCTGGTTCATGATGCCACGCGTGCCGGGGCGGTCACGAAGATCACGTTGTCGGAATCGCTGGTGCGTCGTCTCTATGATGACTTCGCGCCTTGGCGTGATGTGATCTCCAGGCCCTGATACCCTGTAACCCACGGCATGACTCACGACTCCGGCTCGGTGCTCATCGGCACGATCATCGCCGACCGGTACCGCATAATCAAGCGTGTCGGCGAAGGCGGAATGGGTCAGGTGTTCCTCGCCGAACACATCCGGATGAAGCGCAAGAGCGCCATCAAGATCATGCGGTCGGCGTTGGTCGGTGACGCGGAAGCGTTGCAACGGTTTACGCGCGAAGCGGAAAATGCCAGCAAACTGTCACATCCCAATGTTGCGTCGATCTTTGACTTTGGCGAAACCGCCGATGGCCTGGTGTATTTGGCCATGGAGTTCATCGAAGGGGAATCGCTCCATGCGACACTCACACGGGAGGTCGCACTGCATCCGATGGTTGCCGCCGATGTCATCGGACAGGCCGCCGATGCGCTGCAAGCGGCGCACGAGTTGGGCATCCTGCATCGGGATCTCAAGCCCGACAATCTGATGCTGAGCAAGCGCACCGATGGCACGTACTTGGTGAAGCTGGTGGACTTTGGCATCGCACGCACGATGGACAGTGGCGCCACGCGAGTGACCCGCACCGGGTTTGCCGTGGGCACGCCGGAGTACATGTCACCGGAGCAGTTGGCCGGTGATGTGCTGGATGCGCGGTCCGATCAGTATGCGCTGGCATTGGTGGCGTTTGCGGCGCTCACCGGTCAGGAGGCGTTTTCCGATTCCTCCGCCAAGGATTCGCTGATCTTGCGTTTGACCAGTCGTCCGCGTCGGCTGGCGGAAGTGCGCAGCGATATCGATTGGCCGGTGACGCTGCAGTCGGTGTTCGATCGCGCGCTCGCGCCTGACTCCGCCGATCGCTATCCGCGCATCGCCGACTTTGCCGATGAACTGGCCAACGCCATCAGCCTGATGACGCCCAGCCAGACGGCCGAAATGTACGGACGGGCATTGCTCGGACGCGGCGTGGGTGCCGCGCGGCGGACACCCAGTATTGATCAGCCGACGGTGTCACGTCCGGCCGATCGGTCGAAAACCCCGGCCATGGTGGCGGCGACCACCGCGCGTGAGGTGCCAACTGCGCGCGCGATTGGTATGCCCGACGCGCCGAAACGTCGGCTTTTCCCAGTGCTGCTGCTGGTGGGACTCTTCGTGTACGGGTTGCACTGGTACGGTGCGAAGCAACCCGCTGGCGCCGCACGCCGCATTGCCGATTCAATCGCCTCCGGTTCGCGAATGATCGCCGGACCGCTGCTACCGTACATCGAACGCATGCGACGCGCGGCGACGGATAGCGTGTCAACCCCAGTGGCGACGCCGACGCCACGCAAGCGCGCGGCGCGGGTGAAACGGGATTCCGTCGCTTCCGATACTACGCCGCCACGCGATACC
>JBEBIR010000033.1:0-15544 GCA_040080315.1 Gemmatimonas sp. | reverse complement strand
GCGACCCACGCGCGGCCTTGGAATCGTTGAGGTGCAGACATCCCAGGCGCGACATGCCGATCGTGTCGTCGAACTGCTGCCAGACGGCATCGTAGTCCCCAATGAGATCGTAGCCAGCGGCCCACACATGCGCCGTGTCCAGGCACACACCCAGTCGCGGCTGAAGCGCTGAGGGAATCATCGCCAGCAGCGCTGCCATTTCCTCGAAGGTCGAACCCAGCACGGTACCTTGCCCGGCGGTGAGTTCCATCAAGAGCCGCGTGGCACCAGACTCACCCTCGAGCGCTTCAGTGATGGCGTCCGCATTGCGCGCCAACCCGTTCGCCCGCACATCCATGAAGTTGCCGGGATGCGAGACGAGCGCGTCCAGGCCGAGCGCGTGACAGCGCCGCAGCTCGCATCGAAAGCTGTCGATCGATCGCGCACGCAGTGCCGCGTCCGGTGACGCGAGATTGATGAGGTAGGAATCATGCGCGCACGTCCAACGCACGAGGGTGTCGCGCATCGCGGTGCGGAAGCGCTCCGCTTCTTCCGGGGTGACCTCGCGTTCAACCCATCGATTGGCTTGCTTGGTGAAGATCTGTGCGGCGGTCGCGTCAATTTCGAGGGCGCGCGCGGCTGCCTCCCACGTGCCGCCAGCAATGGACAGATGTGCGCCCAGCGGAGCGAGATTCACCGGCGCTGTGCCCGAAGCCACTCCAACGGATCGACGGCGCGACCTTTTGGTCGCACTTCGAGATGCAAGTGCGGGGGCAAATCCGGGTCGGCCGCACCAACCGTGCCGAGGACCTGACCCTTCAAGACATCCTGTCCCTTGCGCACATCAATGCGTCCAAGCGATCCGTACACGGAGTAATCGCCGCCGCCGTGTTGCACGATCACGGTGGGGCCGTACGTGCCGAACGGCTCGGCCAGCACCACTTCGCCGGCCGCGATGCTCTTCACGGCGGTTCCCAGACTTGCCCCGATCCCCAATCCATTCCAGCGCGTCGTGGCGTTGTTCGGGTTGACCACTCGGCCGAAGCTGTACAGGATGCTGCCCTCCACCGGCCAGTCCAGACGACCGAGGTCGGACGTTTTGATGGTTGAGGGCGCCGCGGGGCGCGCATTCGGTGACATCTCGGCTCGCCGGCGCGCGGTCTCCAATCCGGCAATCACCCCGGCCAGTTTCGCCTCGTCACGCGCCAACTGCGTCAAACGATCGCGTGTCTGCGTCGCACTGCGCTGGACAACGGTCAGGTTGCGCTGTCGCTGCGATTCGAGTTCACGAAGGCGCTTGGCCTCACGATCCTTCTCCATGCGGTTGCGCTCGACATCGTCCTGCAGACGCACAAGCAGCTCGCGCTGGGTGACAATATTGTTGCGCAGCGACTCGACACGGCGCACCAAGGTCCGATCGTGCAGCGTGAGATCATGCAGGTACTTGTAGCGCGCGACCAGCGCTGCGAATGACTGGGCGGACAGCAGGGCTTCCGCGTCGTACAGTTGACCGCGCTTGTAAATCTCCACCATCCGTCGCTGCAAGGCCGTCTGCTTCTTGACGATCTCCTGTTCGGCCTTGACCAGACCGGTGCTGGCTTCGGCGACTTCCCGGGTAATCGTGATCAACTGCGCGTCGAGCGCCAGCACCAGCCGCGCGGTCGTCGCCCGCTGTTGCTCGAGATTCGTGACCTCCTCGGCCAGCGAGCGCGCGTTGCGCTGCAGCTGTTGCATGCGCGATTCGAGGCTCGCGCGTTCACGACGCAGCTTGTCGAGTTCGTCTTGCTGTTGACGCAGCCGCTGCTCGGGTGTGGTGGCAGCAGCGGCCTGCGCTGACGCCTGGCGCGCCACGAGTGGTACCGCGGGAAGGGCAAGCGCGAACACCATCGCGAGCGCCGTGGGGCGTCGCATCAACTGTCCTGCCACACCCGTCGCAAGTGTCTCCCGACGGAAAGCCAACTTCCCAGCAGACCGATCACGGCGCCCGCCAACACGCCCAGCACCATCTGTTCGGTGGTAAAGAAATCCGTCTGCATGAACGACCGGGCCACGGCGCGGTTCGCGATCCATGCCATGGTCAGCGCGATGCCACCACCGGCAATGCCCTTGAGCGTACCGTCAATCAGATAGGGGAGACGCACATACGCGTTGGTTGCGCCGACCAAGCGCATGACTTCGATCTCCTTCGTGCGCGCCAAAATCGCCATGCGAATCGTGGCGCCGATGATGATGACCGCCACCACGGCAAACACCAGGCCCAATCCGAGTCCGGCGACGCCGGCGACGGTCCGCACGCGATACAACTTCTCGACCCATTCGCGACCATACCGCACTTCCTCGACGACGGGATAGGTCTCTAGTCGTCCCGTGATCTGCCGCATGGTTTCCGGATCGCGGGCACCGGGTTTGAGACGCAGTTCGACGGATCCCGGCAGCAGGGCACCCTCCATCACGTCGCGAAACTCATCCAGCTCGGCGCGCGCGCGCTGCAGCGCGGAATCGGGACTCACGTAGCCGACGTCGGCAACCTGCGGCAGACGCTGTACGGCCGCCAGCAGCTCGTTGACCTGCGCTTCCTTGGCGTTATCCACCAGGAACGCACGGATTTCGACGCGGTCTTCGATGGCCCGCAGGGCCGTCTGAATGTTGATCGCGACGAGTCCGAACAGGCCGAAGGCGAACAGCGAAAAGGCGATTGTGGTGACGCTGAGAAGGGCCAGCGCTGGCGATCGTCGGAAGGCCAGCAACACTTCACGCCAGGCGAGCTTCATCGCCGTCCCCCACCGCGCAAATCGGCCTTGAGTCGCGCGACATCACTCCCATCATACACCAGATTGCCGCGATCCAGCTCGAGGAATCTCATGCCCGTGCGCTCAATCAACGAGACATCGTGCGTGGCCATCACCACGGCCGTGCCCGATGCGTTGATCTCACGAAGCAGCAGATAGATCGCGTGGGTGGCCTTTTCGTCCAGGTTGCCCGTGGGCTCATCCGCCAGCAGCACGAACGGATCGTTCACGAGGGCGCGCGCAATCGCGACGCGTTGTTGTTCGCCGCCGGAGAGTTCGTGCGGAAACGCGGTGGCTTTTGACGCCAGTCCAACCTGCGTCAGCAATCGCGACACCTTCGGACCGATACTGGACGCGCGCGCGCCGGTGACCTCCAGCGCGAACGCCACGTTCGCTTCGGCGGTGCGATCGGGCAACAGTCGAAAGTCCTGGAACACGATGCCCAGTCGGCGGCGCAACTTCGGGATTTCACGCGACTTTACGGACTTCGACGAATAGCCGGAGACGCGCACTTCACCGTGCGTGGGTCGCTCGGTCATCGAGATCAGCTTGAGCAGCGTGCTCTTGCCCGCTCCGCTGTGTCCAGCGAGAAAGATGAACTCGCCCTTGTTCAACTCGAAGGACACATCGCGCAGCGCGGCACCCGAGCGCGGATACTCTTTGGTGACGCCGGTCAATCGCAGGACACCCGCCATTACGGTGCCACCGCGTGAGCGAGATCGGCGATCAGGTCATCGGCGTGTTCCAACCCGACACTCAATCGCAAAAAGCCATCCGGAATTCCCATGAGCGCGCGTTCTTCGGACGTCAGTTGCCGATGCGAGGTGAAGCGCGGTTCGCTGACCAGCGACTCGACCCCGCCCAGCGACGGCGCGCACGTGAACAGTGTGAGGCGTGACACGGCACGCTCGGCGGCGCTGCCCCCGCCCGCCAATTCCAACGCGAGCATGCCGCCGAAGCCATCGAGGGTCGCGCGGGCGATCTCGTGGTCAGGGTGTGTCGGCAGCCCGGGATAGTGCACCGCGACGATGGCCGGATGCCCGACCGCCCACTGCGCGATCTGCAGTGCGGTGGCGTTCTGTCGACGAATGCGCACATCGAGCGTCTTGAGCCCACGCTCGAGCAGCCACACCGCAAACGGATCTGGCGCCTGTCCCCACACCGCCATTTTCGCCCGTACCTCCTCGATCACCGCTTCCGCGCCGCACACCACCCCCGCCAGCACGTCGTGATGCCCATTGAGATACTTGGTGGCTGAATGAATCACCACATCGGCCCCGTGCTCGATCGGACGACAGTTGATCGGCGTGGCGAATGTCGAGTCGATCACCAGCGCCACGCCGTGTTCCTGCGCGAGCATGCGCGCCGGTCGCAGATCAACGACGCGCATGGTCGGGTTGACCGGCGACTCGAGAAACAGCACGCGCGTGTTGTGGCGCATCGCGCGTCGCCAGGCGCGGGTTTCCGTCGGGTCGATCAGCGTGACATCGATTCCCATCGCCGGCAACTCCTGCGCCAGGAATCGGCGCGTGCCCCCGTACAACCATGCACTGGCGACGAGATGATCACCGGGACGCAGCAGCGCCAACAGCGTGCAGGTCGTGGCGCCCATCCCACTCGACAGCACCAACGCGGCTTCCGCCCCCTCGAGCGCCGCCAGTCGCCGATGCAGCGCTTCGGCCGTTGGCGTGTTGCCGTGTCGCCCGTACTTCACGTCGCCGCCGACGCCGGGTGGCATCACGTAGTTCACCGACTGTGACAGGGGCGTCACCACCGGATCTCCGGCAACGCTGGGGGCGCGTCCGCCGTGCAGCAGCAGCGTTGCGCGATTCACAGAGGTAGGGTCGGGGTCAGACGTAGCGAAGGTTGTCGGTATCAGGCTTGAGCACGCGCACGATCTCGGACGGGGCAGCACCCGCCACATCGCGCAGGATCACGCCGCCACGCGGCAGGCTGTCGTCAACAACCAGCACCGCGAGTTCGGAGCGTCGATCCGATACCACACGCACAAGCTCCCCATCGGTCACGAGCCGAATGAGCGCGTCTTCGGGGCGCATACGGATCATCGGCCCCCGTTCCGCATCGCCGGGACGAGTCGCGATGAATCCGATGACCTGCAATGCCGGCGAAAATCCAATGAGCTTGGCCATGAATCGTTCAAGAAGCCCGGAGAAGGGTACCCGGCACCACATACCCGGAATCGTGGTGCATGATCAGCCGGCGCTGGAACAGCCGCTCGAGCAGCGCCTCCGTGTCGTCCGCCGTCGTGCCCATGGTTTCGGACGCGACGCGCACGCCGATCGGTCCGACATCGCGCACCAGCTCCCACAGCCACCGTTCCTCCGCGCTGACACAGCCATACAGCTCAGCCAGCCCTTCGTGCCATGCCACCAGCGCGAGATCGTGACGCTCAAGGACGGTTTCGATTGGGTCGAGATGTTCGCCTTCAATTCCCCGAAACAGCAGATACCCCGCCAATCCGTCGGTTTGGGCATAGCGCAGCAGCAACTTCGCCACAATCTCGTCGGCGCAGGAGAAATCCAGCAGGTTGACCTGCGAGAAGTCGATCGTCGTCACCACCGGCGACCCGATCTCCACCACCCGCTGCTCGATCGCGGTCCGCACGGCGGCGCCGGTTGGACGCGTCACGAGATTGGAGTAGAGATCGCACACCGTTCCGCGCAACACGGAACTCACGTCAATCAAGTGACTCACGTCGCACGCTCCGGCGCGCGCGCGCGAGCATTCAAGGCGGCCGTGCTCTTGGTCCGCGGCACCGGTTCACCGACGCGCTCAGGAATGGTGATCTGCATCTGCGCGCCGGGAAAGAACGGCAGCGATTCGGTCATCGGCACATCCTCATCCCACTCGGGCGTGATGGCCAATCGCGCTGTTCCGCTGCGCACACTCAGCTTCCCCTGCCAGCGCCCGACGAAGCGACGAATTCCCGCGAGACCCTGACCCCGACCGTGGTCACCATGACGAAACCGACTGACCGCGCGCAGCACCGCGTCTTCCAGCGCCATGGCGTCATCCCAGCGATCACTGGCGCGATGGCCCGGCGCACTTTCCAACGACTTGCGAAACCCCACGCCGGCGTCACACACCGCAATCACCACCACGCGTCGCCCCAGGCGACGCTGGTAGTTGTACGTCTGCACCGCCACCCAACCACCCTGACCCGCGTGCTCGACGATATTCTGGCACGATTCGCTCAAGGTCATGCCGAACGCGCCAGTGATTGCGGTATCAAGCCCCAGCTGACCGTGCAGAATGTCCGCCGCCTTCTGCTGAATACGCCCTACCACACCGTGCACATCGTCGCTGCGCACGATCGGTGTGATTTCCAACAACACGTCTGACTCGTGCGCGTCGCGCGCTCGCGGCACACTGCCATGGAGTTCAAACAACTCGCCGGCGTGACGGAAGAAACCGGCGCGCGACCAATACGACACGGTATCGGGATGCTCGGGCACCGCAAACGACATGCGATCTTCCCGCGCCTGCGCCAGACAGAGCAGGGCCGTGAGGCCGTACGGTGAGGCCCAACGCGCATGTCGCGCGTCGACCAAGACCTTGGCGTCCTCGGGAATCGGTGCCAGCTGCTCGATGACGTGCTCGAACGTCTGCTCATCGAGTGAAGGTGGCACGCTGATCACAGTGGTCACGTCGTGCTGAGCTCTCCCCGAAGGTGTTGCGCGAGTCCTGTCGCGCCGCGGTGTTCAACATTGCGCGACGCCGCGCGGTTTGCTGCGCGAATCGCATCCGTGAACATATCACCCGCAAGCAGTCGAGAGAAATGGGTGGCACCCCAAACATCGCCACAGCCGGTGGGATCGCCCGGCCCATCCACGCGAGGCGCGACCGATGGAATCAGGCCGGTTCGCAAAGCGCCCAAACTGCCGCTGCCTCCGCGAGGTGATGTGGACAACGATGAACTGTGACCTGTCAGACGCGGAATGTCAGACAAATGCTCGATGCCCGGTGCGGCCACGTAGACGGCACCGCGTTTACCAAGGGTCACGCACAGGCACGAAACGCCCGCCGCCATCGCCGTGGCGGCCAGCGCCATGGAGTCCGGGGCCATCATCTGCATCTCATCCTCGTTCACCTGAAGGATGTCGAAGCAGCCGCACCAGGCGGCGACATCGGGGAGCGGTCGGGCAACACGGAGCCCGTCGGCTTGAACGGCCATCACCAACATATGCAGATCGCAGTAAATCGGACCGCGAAAATGCGCGCGGATCAACTGCGTCGTAGAAAGATCGAGCTCCCATCCGCTGAGAAAGTTGATATACAGGGCATCGAGCCGTGCGTCATCGAGCACTGGCTTGAGTCCGGCCCATGTCCATCCGGGCACGCCACCGGACAAGTGCTCGGTGCGGCGCTCGTCATCGAGATAGCGCAGTTCGACACGGTTGTTGGGCTGAGGCACCTCGATCAGCGCGGCATCCGGCGCCATGTGTTGCAGTGACCGACAGAACGTGCGACCGCGCTCCGCGAGATCGCTGCCCACCTTGCACAACGGCACGATCTCCCAATGGTCATCGAGCGCCGCATCGAGCCCGGAAAGCGAGTAGGTGATCCCACCCCACTCCTCCACCGGCACGGCGCGACGATCACGTCCGTGAATGATGTCCCAGACGAACGAGCCGATGACGCCGAGACGTTTGCGAGGTGTCGGTGCCGCCGCCGATGGCACGCGTGGCGGCGCGTGTGTCATGTCGTTCAGTGCGCCGCAGCGCCGCGCTGCGCGATGTACGCGGCAACGGCGCCAACCACGCCAGCCGTTCCGGGGAGAATTCCGGGTACGATGCGACACGCGTCGACTGCGGGCTTGAACGCGCGTCGACGGACTTCAGCGCGCAGTGGTCCGAACAGTGCTTCACCGGCCTGCGTGACGCCGCCAGCAATCACCACCACGTCGGGATTGAAGATGTTCAGCAGATTCGCCAGACCGGTTCCCAGAAATCGTGCCGTATCCCGAACCACTTCGGTGGCCACGGCATCGCCCTGCGCGGCCGCCTCATACACGGTGGCGGCGGTGATGCGCGATACGTCGCCGCCAACGAGGTCGGGCAGAATGGACACCTGGTCGAACGAGAGGGCTTCGCGGGCGCGCTCCGCGATCGCCGTGCCAGACGCATACGCTTCCAGACAGCCGTAGTTGCCACAGCCGCAGCGTCGCCCGGTCTGATCGATTGTCGTGTGCCCGATCTCGCCCGCCATGTCACTCGACCCGTGATACAGCTTGCCGTCGAGAATAAGTCCGCCGCCAATACCCGTGCCAATCGTCACGCCGATGACGTTGCGTCCACCCTTCGCGGCGCCAATCCACCACTCGCCGTAGGTGGCGCAGTTGGCATCGTTGTCGAGCGCCGCAGGCAGCCCGGTGAGCGCGGTAAGGCGGTCGCGCAGCGGCACCATGTGCCAGCCGAGATTGGGTGCGACGAGTACAATGCCCGCTTCACGGTCAAGCGGACCCGGTGCGCCGATTCCGACGCCACGAAACGCGTCACGCGACACACCCGTTTCGCGCATCGTGATTTCGACCGTCTCATTCACCATCCGGGCCATCCGGTTGATGACCGCATCGGTGCCTTCGGCCGCGCCGGTCGGCTCCGAGCGCAACCCGTGTTGTCGCGACCCGTCTGCCGACATCGCGCATACAACGATATTGGTGCCGCCGAGGTCGACGCCGACGATGAATTGGGAATGAGCCATGGAGGTAAGATAATGGGACTCCCCTCGGTGGCCATCAGTGGGTGGCCGGGCTCCTCGCTTTCCTTCGCTAGTCTAGTGTCAGTGCGGAAAGTGGTCCGTGGCGCGGATGGAACAACAGACAGGAGACGGAAGACGGGCGACCAGAGACCAAGACCAGCAGGTGTCTGAGTCTGATGTCTCCAGTCCTCCGTCTCTCCTCTGTTGTTCCACCGTCGCCAAACAGGCGTTTCAGGTCTTACACTCGCTATGCGCGGAGCAGCGGCATCACGACATCCGCAACGGCCTCGGCCCCGATCTCGCGCATGCAATGCCAATGCCCCAACGGGCACTGTTGCGGTCCGTGCGCGCCGCACGGGCGGCAGGCCAGTGCAGGTCGCTCGGCGATCACCCGCGTATCGGCCAGCGGGCCGAATCCGAATGCCGGAACTGTCGGGCCAAACAGCGCGACGGTGGGCGTGTTCATCGCGGAAGCGAGATGCAACGGGGCCGAGTCGTTGGTAATGAGAACGCGAGCGCGCGACAGCAGAGCGGCCGACGCGAGCAATGACAAGCGGCCGGTGGCATTCAACACAGGGGCGCCGCCACGCGCCGCCACCGATGCCGCAATGGCTTCGGCAAGCGGTGCATCCGATGCCGCACCAAGCACCACCAGCCGTGGGGGCACTAGTGAATCGGTCGCCCGGGTCCGTTCGAGCAGTATGGTTGCCAGCGCATCGTACGAGGGCCAACGCTTGGTGGCCCAGACGCTGCCCGGCGCGATCGCAATGAGGGGCTGATCCGCACTGACGCCGTACGACGCCAGCAGCGCATCGACTTGAGCGATATCACGAAGGGCGGGGTGTAGCGAAGGGCGCACCATAGGCGGTGCCTCGGCGGGTCCCGCAGGCGAGGCCAGTTGCCACAGCCGTTGCGCGTGATGCAGCGTGGCATCGAACGGTACGCGACGTGTGTACAGCACGCGTCCCGGCGACGTCGTGAACCCGATCCGCTCCGGAATCCCCGCCAACCGCGCGATCGCCGCCGTGCGCAGCGAACCCTGCGCCAAGTAGGCGGTTTGCGCGTGCAGCGCCTTAGCGGCCCGCGCCACGCGACGGATGCCGCCAATACCGCGATCGACGCCGCGCTTATCGAACACGATCACCGACGCAACCGCCGGATGATTCGTCAGGAGCTCCGCGTTCGCTGGTGTCGCGACCACGTGCACCGGACCCCTCGCCGCCAACCGCTCAATGAGCGGTGTGGTGAGGACCATGTCGCCTAGAAAAGAGGTCTGGAGGACGAGGGAGGTCACGAGAGTACTGAGTACGGAGTACTGAGTACTTAGTACTCAGTCGACTTGCAACACCGCGAGGAACGCTTCCTGCGGAATCTCCACACTGCCGACCTGCTTCATCCGCTTCTTTCCTTCCTTCTGCTTCTCCAGCAGCTTGCGCTTGCGTGAGATATCGCCGCCATAGCACTTGGCCAGCACGTCCTTCCGCAATGGCTTCACGGTTTCGCGAGCAATCACCTTCTGGCCGATCGTTGCCTGAATGGCCACCTCAAACAACTGGCGCGGAATCAGCTGGCGCAGTTTCTCGGCGACCTTGCGGCCCCACTCATACGCCTTGTCCTTGTGGACAATCACCGAGAAGGCGTCGACCGCATCGCCGTTGATCAGCATATCCAGCCGTACCAGATCGCTGGGGCGATACTCCAAAATCTCGTAGTCCAGCGACGCGTAGCCGCGACTCACCGTCTTCATCTTGTCGAAGAAGTCGAGAATGATCTCGCCCAGCGGAAACTCCCAGTCGAACTCCACGCGCGCCGTGTCGAGATAGCGCATGTTCTTGTAGACGCCGCGCCGCTCGGTGCCCAGTGTCATGATCGGACCGATGTAGTCCGTCGGGCACATGATACGGGCCTTCACATATGGCTCCTCAACCGTCGAGATGATGCCTGGCGTCGGCATCAGGGCCGGGTTCTCCACCAGCATCATGGTGCCGTCGGTCAGATGCACCTGATACTCAACGCTGGGAACGGTCGTGACCAGATCCAGATTGTACTCGCGCGACAAGCGCTCCTGCACGATTTCCATGTGCAGCAGGCCGAGGAATCCGCACCGGAATCCGAAACCCAACGCCGTCGACGTTTCCGGTTCGTACTGCAGCGACGCGTCGTTCAACTTCAATTTTTCCAGCGCATCGCGCAGCGTTTCGTACTGCGTCGTATCGGTGGGATAGATGCCGGCGAACACGAACGACTTCACTTCCTGATAGCCGGGCAACGCTTCCGTCGCGCGATTATTCTGATCGAAAATGGTGTCGCCGGCGCGCGTTTCGCGCACCGAACGCACACTGGCCACGACGTAGCCCACCTCGCCAGCCTGCAGGACGTCGGTCTTGACTTGGCGAAGCTGCAGCAACCCCACTTCGTCCACCTCGTACACGCTGTCCGATGCGCCGAACGTGATCTTGGTGCCTTTCCGAATTTCGCCATCCACGACACGGATGCTGGGAATGGCCCCGCGATACTTGTCGTAGTACGAATCGAAAATCAGCGCGCGCAGCGGTCCGTCAGGATTCCCGCTCGGCGCCGGCACGAGCGCCACGATCTGCTCCAGCAACTCCGGCACACCGACGCCTTCCTTCGCACTTACCGACAGCACGTCTTCCGGCAAACAGCCGATCAGGTCGCAGACTTCCCGGCGGCGACGATCCGGCTCTGCGCCCGGGAGATCGATCTTGTTGAGCACGGGGATGATCTCGAGTCCCGCATCCATGGCGAGAAAGAGATTGGACAGCGTCTGCGCCTGAATGCCCTGAGAGGCATCCACCACCAGAATGGCCCCCTCGCACGCGGCGAGCGAGCGCGAGACTTCGTACGTGAAGTCGACGTGACCCGGCGTATCGATCAGGTTCAACTCGTACGTCTCGCCGTCCTTCGCGGAATAGCTCATGCGAACGGCGTTGAGCTTGATCGTGATGCCGCGCTCACGTTCCAGATCGAGGGTGTCGAGCACCTGCGATTTCATTTCACGCTTTTGCAGCGTGCCGGTCATCTCGATCAGTCGGTCAGCCAGGGTCGACTTGCCGTGATCGATATGGGCGACGATGCAGAAGTTACGGATGTGGCTGAGCTGCAATCGGAAGACCGGCTGGGGACAAAGGCGATAGCCCCGAAAGATAACGGAGGAAGGAGGTAGGAGGGGGGATGACGTTCACCTCCTTTCTCTTCCCTCCAACCTCCCATGGTTTCGGACCCCTCACCATGTCACTTTAGAGGGATGTCCGCTCAGCGCGCCGATCAGCTGGATCCCGCCGTCCTCGCCGCCCTGGGCCACCTCGAACTGGTGGCCCGGTGGGCCGTGGACGGGTTCATCACGGGACTGCACCGATCGCCCAAGAAGGGCTTCAGCGTGGAGTTCGCCGAGCATCGGCCGTATATGCCGGGTGATGACCTGCGATATCTCGATTGGCGCATCGCGGCGCGCGCCGATCGGTGGCTGGTGAAGCAGTTCGAGGAGGAGACCAACGCGCGGGCCGTGCTGGTACTTGATACCAGCAAGTCGATGCAATGGACGGGCAATCCTGCCCGTCTCACCAAGCTCGCGTATGCGGAGCGACTGATTGCCGCGATCGGGCTGCTGTTGCTGCGACAGCGCGATGCCGTGGGACTGGTGCGCTTCGATGCGGGGTTGCGCAGCGTGGTTCCTCCGCGGGCGCAGCGCGCGCAGTGGAGACGCTTGGTGGCGGCGCTCGACGAGCCGGGCGGCGGCGACGCCTCCGATGTGGCGGGCGCTATGATGCAGGCCGGACGCATCGTGCGTCGACCGGGATTCGTGGTGGTGGTATCCGATCTGCTGGTCGATACTGGACCGGTCGCCGATGCCGCGCGCACGTTGCGCGCGCGAGGACACGAAGTGCTGATCGTTCAGGTCATGGATCCCGATGAGCGCGATTTCCCCGAGTTGGGTGAGGCGCGCTATCGCGACATGGAGTCCCGTGTTGAAATTCCCGCATCGCCGTCCGACGTGCGCGCGTCCTATCAGGAAACGGTGCGCGAATCGCTGGAGGAGTGGCGCGCGGCGCTGGGGCGGGCGGGGGCGCGATACGCGCTGGCCACAACCGATGAGCCGTTCGGCAAGGCCCTGCGACTGCTCGTTGGCGTGAATGGCCGCGGAGCGATGATTTGAGCGGTACAGGCTGATGGCGTTCCTCGCGCCCGCGTTCCTGTTTTTGGCGGCGCTCGCCGGTGTGCCGCTGCTGGTGCATTTGCTGCGCCGTCGCATTGGGCGCACGGTGGACTTTCCCGCGGTGCGCTATCTCGCGCGCATGGAACAACAGCATAGCCGCGATCGCAAACTGCGGCACCGCCTGCTGTTGTTTCTTCGCATGCTGGCCGTGCTGGCGCTGGCGTTGGCGGCGGCGCGACCCATTGCGCGACTCGCCGGACTCGGTCATGCACCGTTGGCGGTGGCGATTGTTGTCGACAACTCCATGAGCAGCGGAGCCGTGCATGATGGACGCGCGGTCCTTGATGAATTGCGGAGCGATGCGCGCGACCTGCTGCGTGCGCTGACGCCAGACGATCGGGCCTGGATTGTCACGGCCGATGGTCGGGTCATCGGCGGATCGGTCTCCGCCCTCGAAGACGCGCTGGTTGCGCTCCACCCACTCGGAGGACGCGGCGACCTCGCGGCGGCGACACGCCGGGCCATCACGTTGGTGCGTAGCGGAGCGCCGCGTGCACCGGTCGTGACCATCGTCGGCGACGGCCAATTGACAACATGGGCCGTTCCCGCAAACGACTCGGCGTTCGCGCGAACGATTGATGCAGGCGACGTTCCCGTGCAACTGTTGTCACGCCCGCGCGGCGCGACGCGAAACGCCGCCGTGGTGGATGTTCGCGCGGAACCCGCCCGGTGGACGCCCGCTGGTTCGGTGGAATTCGCGTTGATCACGCCGGATTCTGCGCCCTGGCGTGTGACGCTCGACGGCCGAACAGTTGCGCGCGGCACGACCACGGCCGCCGGTTCTGACGCACCCGCGCGCCACGCGCAAAAGCTTTCCAGTACGTCGCAGGGTTGGATACGCGGGAGTGTGGAACTTGATGCCGACGAGCTGCGCGGCGATGACGCGCGGTGGTTCGCGGTACGCATCGCGCCGCCGCCAGCGGTGATGGCGCGACCGGAAGCGGGGCAATTTCTCATCGCCGCGATGAACACGCTGGTGGAGGAAAAGCGGCTTGAACGCGCGTCGCCGCTTGCGCGGAACGCCATCACCATTTCCGGTGCCGATGCGTCGGTCTCCGGCGCGCCGGTGCTGCTGACGGCGCCAACCGATCCCGTTCGCGTGGGTGAAGCGAATCGCACACTGGCCCGACTCGGGATTCCGTGGCGGTTCGGCGCGATCGCGCGCGACCTGGTGCTCCTTCGCGGCGCACCGACCCTCGACGGCGTGCAGGTACGCGTGCGCTACCCGCTGCAGCATTCACCTGGCGGAGCCGTCGCCGGCGTCGCGGACACCATCGCCACGGCAGGTGGCACACCATGGGCGGTGGCCGGGCAGGGGTACGTCGTGCTGGCCTCGCCCATCGATCCCGACGCAACCGATCTGCCACTGCGCGCCGGATTCGTACCGTGGCTGCTCGACGCGCTGTCGCGACGACTGGGCGATGAGGGTCAGGTGCTTGCCGCGACGCCAGGACAGCACATCGTCGATCGCGCGCTCGGCGCGGTCTCGGGATTGGAACGCCCGGATGGGACAGTGGTGCCCATCGCCGGTGAACGATTGACCGTCCCCAACGAAAGTGGTGTGTACTTCCTGCGTCGGCAGGCCGCCCGCGTGGGCGCAATTGTCGTCAATCCCGAGGCGCAGGAATCCGATGTGCGCACGGAATCGTCGGCCGCAATCGGACGCGCGTTTCGCACTCGCGTGAGTGGACGATTTGTCGGCGTCGACACAGTGTCGGCTGAATGGCGGTCCCACGCGCTCGACCAGGCCGCGGGACGCTCGCTGCTGATACCGTTAGTGGCTATCGCGCTGTTGGCATTGCTGCTCGAAGCGTGGTTCTCGCGCGGTGTGTCCGTACCGTCGCCCCAGCAGCGCGATCCACAGATCGCGGCTGCGCGCGCCGCTTGAGCAACCTCGTGCCACGCGTCGTGAGAAGCTGATGGGACTTCCGCGACTGCTCGACGCCGTCGAGGCGCTGCCCGCCTTCACTCGCGTGATGCGCGCGCTGCCTGGTCCCGGCGCGACGTTGCGCGTCGGTGGGCTCGCGGGCAGTAGTGATGCGGTCTTCGTCGCAGCGCTGGCGCGCGCGATGCCGCAGCGCCTGGTGGTCGTGGTGGCCGACCAGTTGGGTGAAGCCGAGCGGTGGCTCGCCGACCTGCAGGCGCTGGTTGATGACATACCGGTCGCGCTCTACCCGCCGCGCGAGGGCTTTGGCGAAGTCGAGCCGCATGCCGAAGTGGCCGGCGAGCGCGTCGAAACGCTGGAGAAATTGGGTCGGAGCGGCGTGCGCCTGTTGCTCACCACCGCGCGCGCGGTGCTCGAGCAAACGCCACTGCCACGCGCGCTGGCCGGTGCGCGACTTGAATTGCGCAAGGGCGATGTGCGGCGACTCGGAGAGCTGTCGGCGCATCTCGAATCGATTGGATTTGAGCGGGTGCCGATGGTCGAAGACGTGGCGCAGTTCTCTGTGCGCGGCGGCATCTTCGACATCTACTCGTTCGGCATGGCCGAGCCGGTGCGTCTCGAGTTCTGGGGAGACGACATCGTGGAGCTGCGCCATTTCGATCTGAATTCGCAGCGCAGCACGCGAGACGCCGACTTCGCGTTGATTCTGCCCGTTGATGGTCGCGTGACCGAGGCTTCGGGCGCGCTCGAACGGGTGACGCTGCCCGAACTCTGGCCACCGGATGCGATTGTGGTCATGCCGAACGGCGGCTCGGTATTGCCGGAACTTGTGCGGACATGGGACGAGGCCGAACACCACATCGAACTCGCGCGACGACGCGGCGAAACGTTCGTGTCACGCGCGTCACTGTTCGCGCCGCCGCCGCAGATGGC
>JBEBIR010000032.1:0-15566 GCA_040080315.1 Gemmatimonas sp. | reverse complement strand
GCGGATCGGCCAGTATACGATCGAAGGGCATGTGCCGGCCGACCTGATCACCCGACTCCTCGCTGAGCAGCCAGCCGCCCGCGGTCTCGCGGTCCCGGGGATGCCCTTCAGTGCGCCTGGAATGGACGGATCACCCAAGCAGCCGTACGACGTGCTGCTGTTCGACGCGGCCGGGAAAACGCGCGTTTACGCGTCGCGTTGAGTCGCGCACGGTGAGGAGGTCCCCGTGAGCGCCACGGCGGACATGACGCTGACCGTGGAGCATGCTGCCGAACGGGACATTGACGCCATAGTCGCACTGAACAATCTGTTTGCGCCCGACGGTCTGACGCTGATGCGCAGTGTCGAGTTCGTGACCGCACACTTGCAGGACTATCAGGTCGTGCGCGATCGCGACGGCGCAGTGCTGGGCTGCGTGGCGCTGGATGAGTACTCGCCCTCGCTCGTGGAACTGGTCTCGCTGGCCGTGGCTCCCGCCGCGCAGGGACGTGGAATCGGTCGACGACTGATCCTGGCCGCCGAGGAGCTGGCGCGCCAGCGGGGGTATCCCGAGGTCTTCGCCGTGTCGCTGGCCGATCTCCTGTTCCTGAGCGCCGGCTTCCGCGAGTCGAGCATCGTGGTGTACCCGGAGAAAATCGCCCGCTACACCAAGATTTCGCGATCGGAGTTGTCGATCGGACGAAAATTCTGTTTCGCGCGGGCGCTCGCGGCGTAGGGCGGAGGCGCACGGACACGTTGTCCCGCAGCGTCCACTGGCCCCCGTCGTGGGCGCCAGCCACCTTAGAGCGATGCAATTCATCGACCCCCGATTGCCCAAACGGATCGACCGCTGGCGGAGTCCGGCGCTGGGCCTCGACATGCCCATCGTCACCTACGGGCATGCCGGACAACCGGTGCTGTTATTTCCCACGGCGGCGGCCGACTTCCTGGAGAACGAGCGGTTCTTTCTGGTGAAGGCGGTTGAGCCGCTGATTGCTGCAGGTCGTTTGCGACTGTTCAGTATCGACAGCATCAACAAATTGGCCTGGATGGATCGCGCCATGCCGGTGCGCGAGCAGGCGCGACGCCAGGCCATGTTTTCGCGATATGTGGAGGACGAAGTGGTGCCGTTCATCCGGCATATCGTTGGTGATGGAGGCGCACGCGCGCTCACCACCGGCGCGAGTTTTGGTTGCTTCCACGCGGCCAATGCGTTCTTCCGTCGCCCGGATCTGTTTGGCGGTGTCATCGGCATGAGTGGCTTCTACGATCTGTCGCCGAGTTACTTCAAAGGGTACTCCGACGACAATTGCTACTTCAACAACCCGAAGTGGTATGTGGCGAATACGGAGGGCGGCGTCCTTGATACGCTGCGGCACCACAGTCGCATCGTCCTGGTCGCCGGGCAGGGTTCGTATGAAGCGCCAGACGCGACGCGCACTTTTCATGATCTGCTGGATGCGAAGGGGATCCCACACATCTTCGATCTGTGGGGCCATGACGTGAATCACGACTGGCCGTGGTGGCGCAAGATGCTGCCGCACTATCTCGAACGACTGGGAGTCTGATGTACTACGCGACGCGCATGTTAGTCCGGCTCACCGCCGGCGTGACGATGGGTCTGACACTATTTGTCAGTGATCTCGATGGACAAGCGGCGAAGGCGGTGGTCGGACAGCCGCTCAAGAACGCCGATTTTGCCACCCGCGTGGCCCACGTGAAGCAGCTCCTGCGCACCACGCCATTGGTTGATTCGCACAATGATCTGCCGTGGGCGATGCGCGAGTTTGCCAACGCCCCGCTGGATGTGGAAGCCTATGACCTGAACAAGACGACGAAGGGCATGACCGACATCAAGCGCCTCCGTCAGGGCATGGTCGGCGGCCAGTTCTGGTCGGTGTACATCCCCGGCGAAATTCGCGACTCGGGCTACGCGCGCGTGCAGCTTGAGCAGATCGATATCATGCGCCGGGTAATCGCGCGCTATCCGCGTGACCTGCAGTGGTCATTGACGGCGGCCGATGTGCGCGCGGCCAAGAAGGCCGGCAAGATCGGATCGCTGTTGGGGATGGAAGGCGGTCACGCCATCGAAAATTCGCTGGGCGCCCTTCGCGCCTACTACGACCTCGGCGCGCGCTACATGACGCTGACGCACAACGTCACGCTGGACTGGGCGGACGCGGCCAACGATGTGCCCACGCACAAGGGCCTCACGAACTTCGGCAAAGAAGTCGTGCGCGAGATGAATCGACTGGGCATGCTGGTTGACCTCTCGCATGTTTCGCCAGCGGTGATGAGCAATGCGCTCGATGTGAGCGAGGCGCCGGTGATCTTTTCCCATTCTGCGGCGCGCGGACTGACCGACGTGCCGCGCAACGTACCGGATTCCATTCTCGTCCGTCTGGCGAAAAACGGCGGTGTGGTGATGATGACCTTTGTGCCGGGATTCACCTCGCAGGAGGCGGCCAACTTTGGCAATCGCATGACCGCTGTCCGCGATTCGGTCGCCAAAGCGCATCCCAACGACAACGATGCGCAGTTCAAAGCCGTAGCCGCGTGGCGCGAAAGAAACCCAGTGCCGCGCGCGACCATCGCGCATGTCGCCGACCACATGGATCACATCAAGAAACTTGCGGGCGCGGCGAACATCGGCATCGGCGGCGACTATGATGGCATCACCGAGACGGTGGTCGGTCTGGAAGACGTGTCCAAGTATCCCGACCTGCTCGCTGAGCTGGTGAAGCGAGGATGGACCGACAGCGAGCTGCGCGGTGTGGCCGGAGAGAACATCCTGCGCGCCTTGTCCCGCGCCGAGGTCGTCTCGGCACGATTGCGTAAGCTGAGACCGGCGAGCACCAAGACGATTCAGCAGATGGACAAAGTGACGGTACCCTGAGTCTTACGCAGCACACTCTTCGCACAGGACAGAACCATGACGCCCCTCGCTCGTCGCGATTTCCTGAAGTCTGCCGCCCTCCTCGGCGGCGCCATTGGCCTCGGTCTGCCAACCGTGGCGCACGGATTCTCAACCGATGGCGTCCGGGTCTACCGTCCTGAAACCGGCGACGCGCAACCGAAGTCGTTGCGCATTTTGATTCTGGGCGGCACGGGGTTTATCGGACCGTATCAGGTGCAATACGCACTGGATCGCAAGCACAAGGTCACGTTGTTCAACCGCGGCAAAACCAATGCAACGCTATTTCCGAAAGTCCCGCGGCTGATCGGCGATCGCAATCTGCCCGATGGACACGACGCACTCAAGAAAGGCACGTGGGATGTCGTGATCGACAACCCGACCGCCAATCCCAAATGGGTGCGCGGTGCCGGCGAGGCGCTCAAGGGGCGCGTGGGACAGTACATGTTCGTGTCCACCATCTCGGTGTTTTCGGACAACTCCAAGCCGGTGGATGAGAACGGTCCACTGAACACGCCCAGTGATATCGAAGCAACGTTCAATGCGCAGGCCTATGGCAGCAACAAGGTGCGCAGCGAGATGGAAGCGAAGACGCAGTTCGGTGAGAACGTGACGATTGTGCGTCCCGGCCTCATCGTCGGACCCGGCGATTTGAGCGATCGGTTTTCGTACTGGCCGGTACGCATCGACAAGGGCGGAGAGATTCTCGCACCGGGCACCCCGAACGATCCGGTGCAGTATGTCGACGCCCTTGACCTGAGTCAGTGGATTGTGCGACTCGGCGAATCACATACGCTGGGCACGTTCAACGCGACCGGTCCAAAAACGCCGACCACCATTGCCGAAATGTTGTATGGCATCAAGGCGGTTACCACCAGCGACGCGAAGTTCACGTGGGTGCCGGCTGAATTCCTGGCGGAAAAGCAGGTGCGCGCCTGGAGTGAGATGCCGGTGTGGGTACCACCAGCCGGTCGTACGGCCGGCTTTGCGCGGGTGATCTGTCAGAAGGCCTACGATGCTGGACTGACGTTCCGTCCGTTAGCCGACACCGCGAAGGACACGCTCACGTGGTACCACGCGCGTCCGGCCGCTGAGCAGGAAAAGGCGCGCGCGGGACTTGCGCCGGATAAGGAGAAGACGGTGTTGGCGGAGTGGCACGCGAAGTCGGGCAAGTGAGATGAGCGCTATCTCAACGCCGCCGCTGCAACCGAAGAAGCTGCGCATCCTCGTGTTGGGCGGCACCGGGTACATCGGTCCGCATCTGGTGGAGCATGCGCTGTCGCGCGGCCATACGATCACGCTCTTCAATCGCGGGCAAACCAAACCCGGTCTATTTCCGAAGGTCGAAAAACTCATCGGCGATCGCGACAAGCCGGATGGTCATGCGGCGCTGAAGGGGAGAAAATGGGACGTCGTGTACGACCTTCCGACTGGGAAGCCCAAGTGGATTGTTGATGCCGCCGCCGTGCTCAAGGGCAATGTGGGTCAGTACGTGTTCGTCTCCAGCACGGCCGCGTATAAAGACTTTACGGCGTCGTATCCCACCGAAGAATTCCCCACGCAGGTGCCGGCGCCCATTGAAGGCCCTGAGGCGGCGACCGCGCAGTACGGACCGCGCAAGGTGCGCTGCGAGATGCTGGTACGCGAGGCGTATCAGACGGCAACCGTCGTGCGTCCCGGGCTGATTGTCGGACCCGGCGATCTCACCGATCGGTTTACGTACTGGCCAGTGCGCATCGAACGCGGCGGCGAAATCCTGGCACCGGGCAAGCTCGACGACCCGGCGCAGTGGATTGACGTGCGTGATCTCACGGAGTGGATGGTGCGGCTTGGCGAGAACAGCACCGGCGGCACCTTCAATGCCGTGGGGCCGCGCACGGTGTGCGGCATCGGCGAACTGCTGTTCGGCATCAAGGCGTGCTACAGCAATGATGCGCGCTTCACCTGGGTGCCCGAAGCGTTTCTCACGCAACAGAAGGTGCGCTCGTGGGGCGACATGCCGGTGTGGTCATTCACCGGCGCCACCACCGTTGCGTTCTGCACCAGCGTGATCGAGAAGGCAAAGGCGGCTGGACTCACGTTCCGCACGCTCGAGGAGACTGTTCGCGCGGCCATGACCTGGTATCACTCGCGACCGGCGGTCGAGCAGGAGAAACTGCGCGCGGGCATCTCACCGGAACGTGAACGCGAAGTGCTGGCGCTATGGCATGCACAGCAGAGCGGGGGTAAGTGATTCGCCGACTGATCAGTCGGGTGGTGATTGTGGAAGAAGGCGAGTGGCGCGCAACGCTACTCGCCTTCGCATTCTTCTTCTTCTTGCTGGCGTCGTATCTCATTCTGCGCAGTATCCGCGATGCGGTCGGCGTCGCCGCCGGGACGGCGAACTTGCCCTGGCTTTTTTCGGGAACACTGATCGCCACGCTCTTGGTGAACCCCGCGTTTGCGGCGGTGGTGTCGCGACTCCCGGTGCGACAGTTCATTCCCATCGTGTATCGCATGTTCGGCGCGTTGTTGGTGGTGTTCGCCGCGACCGTGTATTTCACCGGGCCTGCGGAGGAACGGTTTGTGGGTCCGGCGTTCTGGATCTTTATTAGCGTGTTCAGCCTGTTCGTCCCCTCGGTATTCTGGGGATTCATGGCCGACACGTTCTTCAGCGAGCAGGGCAAGCGGCTGTACGGGTTTATCGGTGTGGGCGGAACACTGGGTGGGATGTTCGGCTCCACCATCACGTCCCTGCTGGCGACCCGTGTCGGCACTCCGGTGTTGATGCTGATGTCGGTCGTGCTGCTCGAGTGCGCGGTGCAGGTGGCGCGGAGATTCCCGCCGAGCTTTCGGGCCGAGACACGCGATCGTGAGGTGGCGAAGCGCTCGCTTGGCGGCTCTTCGCTGGCGGGCGTTACGCATGTGTTCAAATCGCCGTACCTGCTGGGCATCTGTCTGTACATGCTGTTGTTCACCATTGGCACGACCGTGTTGTATTTCCAGCAGGCGGAGATCGTGGGCGCACGCTATGCCGATCGCGAGTCGCGCACTGCATTTCTGGCGAGCATCGATTTCTATGTGCAGCTCATTACCATCCTCACGCAGTTGTTCATCTCCGGTCGGGTCATCAAGTGGATCGGCGTAGGCATGACCCTGTCGATCCTCCCGATCATCAGCATCATCGGGTTCAGCGCGCTGGGGATGTACACATCGCTGTCGCTGTTCGTGGCTTTCACGGTCCTGCGTCGCGCGGGGAACTATGCGTTTGCGAACCCCGGGCGCGAGGTGCTGTTCTCGGTCATTCTGCCGGAGGACAAGTACAAAGCCAAGAACTTTGTTGACACGTTTGCCTATCGCAGCGGCGACCAGATTGGCGCGTGGAGCTATCGCCTGTTGTCCGGTGCCGGTCTGGCCGTGAGCTCGATCGCGTTGCTGGCGGTTCCCATGAGTGCCGCGTGGCTGTTCGTGTCGTTGTGGCTTGGCCGCAGGCACACGAAGATGCAGGCGGAGACTGAGGACTCGCGGGCGGTGGCCGTCGTGTGATCAGGGTGGCATTTCTGGGATTCGGCACGGTGGCGCGAGCCCTGACTCAGTTGCTCGCCGCGCGGCGTGAAGCACTCGCGCGCGACTACAACATCTCGTTCACGATCACGGGTGTGTCGACACGCCGCGGCGGATGGTGGGCAAACGCCAACGGCCTAGATCCGCACGTGCCGACGGGTACTCGCTGTCAGGACATGCGTGAATGGCTGGCGATTGGCACGCCCGACGTGGTGTTCGAGGCCACTGCGCTTGAACCAGACACAGGACAGCCGGCGCTAAACTTTCTGAAGCAGATTCTGGAGTCCGGTGCGCATGCCATTTCCGCGAACAAAGGGCCGGTGGTGCACGGGTATGCGGAGCTCCAGCGAATCGCCGCACGCGTTGGCCGAACGTATCGGTTTGAGTCGGCGGTGATGGATGGCGCGCCGGTCTTCTCGCTGGTGCGCGAGTGCCTGCCGCTCGCTCGTCTAAGCGCGGTACGCGGCGTGTTTACCTCGACGGCCACCGTCGTGCTGGAAGCCATCGAGACCGGACTGACTCTGGCCGACGGCATCGCCCGCGCGCAGCAACTTGGCATCGCTGAAGCCGATCCATCGTACGACATCGACGGTTGGGATTCGGCCGTCAAATTGTGCGCGCTTGCCAACGTCCTGTTGGGCGGCGATCTGCGCCCCGGGCAGATTGATCGTACCGGCATTCGCGGTCTCCGCGACGACGATATTCGGGAGGCGTGCGCCGTTGGATGGCCCATACGCCTGGTGGGCGACCTGCGACGAGACACCGCTGGTGTGCTGCGAGGGTCAGTGCGTCCGGAGCGCTGCAGGTTGGGCGATCCCCTCGCGGTGACAGGCACCACGCTGGTGACGCATCTGGAAGCGGATGTGTTTCCGGGCGGACTCACGGTGACGTCACGCGACCCCGACCCTACGACCACCGCGTACGGCCTTCTTGCGGATTTTGTAAATGCGTGCGGAGTTCAGACGTTGGCCGCGAATTCCTGATTCATCACCTCCTCCTGGACCACCAATGACCGACCCCGGTACGCAGAATTTCAGCAATCACGCGCGCTGGTTGCCGCTCTATCACTTCTTCGCGTTTCCGGTCACACTGGCCTATTCGCTCTTCCAGATCAAGCTGGCCATCAGCAATCCCACCCGCGATACCATCTTGTTCGCGATCTACACGTTCGCCATTGCCTGCGTGGCCCTGGCGGCGCGATTGATGGCCAACACGGTGCAGGACCGCGTCATTCGCCTTGAGGAGACGCTGCGCATGCAGCGCGTGCTTCCGGCGGCGATGCAGGGTGACATCGCGAAGATCGCGCCCAAGCAGTTCGTGGCGCTCCGCTTTGCGCCAGACGCGGAGTTGCAGGAGCTCGTTCGACGCACGGTGGCGGGTGAGTTGCCGAATCAGAAGGCCATCAAGCAGGCCATCAAGAACTGGCGCGGAGATCACCTGCGCGCGTAACGCTACTCCAGCGTAACCACCACTTTGGCGCGAGCCCGCCCCGTTTCCTGATAGCGGATCGCGGCGGGCATATCGTTAAACGTGTATCTCCGATCGATGACCGGTGTCACTTTCCCGGCGAGCATGAGATCGCGCAGAATCGTCAGGTCCCGCTGGGTCAACTCGGCCAAAAGCATGCCCATTTCCTGTGACACGAAGCGTGTCATCACCATCGCCTTGATCGGACCGATCAGGGGTCCGATCCACTTGCCGACCTCCGGACCACCGCCGCCAATCAAGACATACTTGCCGCTGGCCTTCAACACACGACGGTTTCCTGAGAGCGCGCGATTTCCCACGTTGTCCAGAATGACGTCGTATCGTTGTTCTCCTGTCGTGTAGTCAAACTTGGTATAGTCGATCACCGTGTCCGCACCGATCGAGCGCACCAACTCCACATTCCTCGTGCTGCTGACGCCGGTCACATGTGCACCGAATGACTTGGCGATCTGCACCGCAAATGTGCCCACCCCTCCCGACGCACCATTGATCAACACCCTTTGCCCCGACTGAACCTTTCCTCGGTCGCGGAGCCCTTGCAAGGCAGTCACGCCCGCGATTCCAACGGCGGCGGCCTGCTCAAACGTCATGTTGTCCGGCTTCATCGCCACGGCCCCATCCTCGCGTACAGTCACATACTCGGCGAACGCGCCGGTTCTTCCGCCGAACACATCATCGCCCGGCTTGAAGTGCGTGACGAGTTTGCCCACCGCTTCAACCGTTCCGGCGTAGTCAACGCCCAGTCGCAGAACTGTTGGTCGACGCAAGCCAGTACCCGTACGCATGATGTACGGTGTGCCGCGCATGTAATGCCAATCCAGCGGATTGACCGACGCGGCGCGCACGCGAATCAGGACTTCACTGTCGGCGGGTGTGGGCTTCTCGACATTCACCAGTTGGAGCACATCGGGTGAACCGTAGTCGCAATAGATCCACGCCTTCATGGGCGTCACGGGTGTCGCTAAGCCACCTGGAGCACCGCATGCGTTGTCAGACCGCCAATACGCGACAGATGCAGTGACCACCAACGCAAGCGTAATCGCCAGCGCACTCCACCCTGCTACGCGCCTGAGCTTCATGAACCCTTCGTGATGTCGTTGGTCGGTCGCGGCGCGCGCACTTCGCGGCGGCTGTAGGATGGGACGTACTCGCGACCCTACGACGTTTCACCGGCTTTGGTTCCGACCGTCTGGTAACCGCTCTCCACGGAAACGACGGAAAGCGGGGAAACCACGCGGAAACAGGAACAGAACATGCTGTGTTCCGTCGTTTTCCACGCGTTCCGTGCGTTTCCGTGGATCGCAGTTGGTGGAATCCTGCCGATCTATTCGGACCGCAGCGCCACAATCGGATCCACTCGGGCCGCCTGTCGCGCGGGAAGCCAACACGCGATCAGCGCGATACCTCCAAGCAACGTCGCCACGCCGACGAAGGTGACTGGGTCATATGCGCCCACACCGAACACCAGCGCGCGCATCACGCGGGCCAGCGCGAATGCGCCGACCAATCCGAGGCCAACACCGGTCGCCGCGAGTCGCACGCCCTCCGACAGTATCAGCCGACGCACGCGCGCCAGGTCAGCGCCAAGCGCAACGCGTATGCCGATCTCGCGTGTGCGTTGAGCCACGGCGTAGCTGAGCACTCCGTGTACGCCAATCACGGCCAGAACCAGCGCGGCAAACGCGAACACAGCGAGCACCAGCATCGTGAAGCGACGCTGCGACATCGTGCCGCTGATGGTTTCCGAGAGCGGTTCAACGCCGAACAGTGCCAGTTGCGGATCGATCTCGCGTATCACGCGACGCACCAGCGGAACCGCCAGCGCGGCATCACCGGACATCCGCACCAAGACCGCGCTCGGCATTGGCGCCTGCGTAAGCGGAAGATAGACAGCCGGCGGTGCCGCGTTGGCGAGTCCCTTGAAGCGCTCGTTGCCCACCACGCCAACCACCGTGCGTGCTGCGCCCCAGAGATTGATCTGTGCACCGAGCGGATCGCGTTCGGCGAAGAAGCGCGCACGCGCACTCTCGTTGAGGATGACCACCGGGCCACTTGTGGCCTGATCAGTCGCTTCGAACACGCGACCCGCGCGCATCGGGACGCGCAGCGTGCTGAAGTAGTTCGCGCTCACGGTGCGAATCGACGGCTCTGGCCAACCCACTGCTTCGGCCTCGCGGCCAACAACGCGGATTGAGCTGGTGAATCCGGCATCCATCGGGTTCGCCGTCGCCAATGCGACCGACTCGACGCCCGGCAGAGCGCCCAGGCGCGCGGCGACTTCCATCTGGAAGCGCTGACGCTCGGGCCAGTTCGGAAAGACGGCGAAATTCCGCGGATATCGACTATCCGGCAACTCAAACTCGGCCTTGAGTACGCTGGTAGCGGTAAAACCGGGGTCGACAGACTGCAGCGTCCAGAGACTGCGAATCAGGAGGCCCGCGCCCACCATCAACGTTGTCGCTATTGCCAACTCGGCCACCACCAGCGACGAACGGAATGCCTTCGCCCACCGCGCGCCAGCGCTACCGCGCCCACCGGCGCTCACCATCGCCGATTGCAAATTCGCGCGTCGCGCGTGGAGTGCCGGCAAAATGCCCAAGCCGAGCGCGATGAGCACCGCGATGCCCGCCGTGACGGCCAGCACCGTGAGATCGAGACCGACCTCACCGATGCGAGGGATCGTGGCTGGTGCGAGCGCACGGAGTACGGTGACACCGGCCAGCGCCAACAGTGTCCCGAGGATGGCACCCGTACCGACCAACACGAAGCCTTCAACCATGAACTGGCGCATCAATCGCGCCGTGCTCGCGCCAAGCGCCGAACGCACAGTGACCTCATGGGCGCGACTCGCCGCGCGCGCCAACATCAGATTGGCCACATTGGCGCACGCCACCAGCAAAACCATGGCGACTGCGGCGACGAGCACGAGCAACGCGGGGCGAACGCTACCGAACACTGCAGCGTCGAGTGGTTCGATGAACGCGCCGCGCGCGCGATTCGCGTCGGGATAGCTGCGCTCAAGGTCCGCCGTGATCGCGGTCAATTCAAACTGCGCGGTCGCAATTGACGATGCGCCGGCAAGCCGACCGAGCACGAAAATCGGGTGATTGTCGCGCGGTGCCTCCGGGCTTGCGCGCAGCGGTATCCACACGTCCACACGCGGACGACCGCCACGTTCGGCGAATCCACGATTGTACGCGGCCGCGCCAAGCACCTGCAAAACCCCGAAGTCGGAACCACTCGGCATGACACCAATGATCTCGGTGTCCACACCGTTCAAGCGCAGCGAGCGTCCAAGCACGGAGCGGTCGCGCTGGTACAGTCGCGCCCACAACTCTTCACTGATGACCGCGGTGATCGGACCACCGACGCGGTCTTCGCTGGCCGTGAAGGTCCTGCCCGCGAACGCCTTGAGCCCGAGTGTTTCGAAGTACCCGTGGCTTACACTGATGCCGGCCAGTCGCTCGGGATCGCTGTCTCCCTGCGACGCATTCACTTCTATTGGCGAGAATGCCGCCAGACGTTCGAATTGTCTGCTGCGCGATTGAAAGTCGGTGAAGTCGGGTATCGACGCGGGCTCGCGCGTGGTGCCGCTGGTCCGATCGGTTTCCCAGACCATGGCAATGCGATCAAGGTCTGCGAATGGGGCGGGACGCAGAAGGACACCGTTGACGATGCTGAAGATCGCGGTGTTGGCGCCGATGCCGAGGGCGAGCGAAAGCAGCGCCGCGCTGGTGAAGACGGGATTCCGTCGCAACGAGCGAGCAGCGAGGCGCAGCTCCTGCAGAACGATGAGCATGTCGGGCCTTTCCTGGTGTGAGGCGTTGTCGACCGTCCGTTGGACAGAAGAAACCCAGGATTGGTTCACACGCCAGACTTCACCCGCGACGTCGGATCACGCACCCTGCGATCGCCGACGATGCCCGACCGTCTCAGCTTCGATCGTAGAACGGCGGCGGCTCAATGCCGAGTGCACGCAGATAGACGTACCCCTGGCCACGATGATGGACTTCGTTGTCGACGATGTAGAGCAGCAGGTCGTACACGGGCATTTTCCACTGGCCGAACGCCGTCATGACCGTCTGAAACCGTTCAACCGGGATTTGCGGGAACAGCGTGTCGAGCTGGGCCGTGTTCTCATCCCACTGCGCGAGCACCGCTTCCTTCGTGGTCGCAGCACCCTCGGCGTAGGTCTCCCACTGGTCGGTGATGACGCCGCGAACCGTGGGCGCCGCCATGCCCAGCATTTCATTCGCGAGCGCCCCGAATGTGCGCATGCCACCAACCGAAAAGGCGAAGAGCTGATCGTCTGGGAACGCCGCGATTATGCGCCGCGTCAGTCGGCGATGGGCCTGCCAGTGCGTGAGGAACTGCTCGGGGGTGATGACGGGATTAGACATGGCAAGCCTCGAGGGACAGGTAGGGACTTCGGGGTTTATTCGGCAGACAATGATACGGGAGTTGAGGACGGTGCGCAAGCACCCCAGTCGCGTCCGACTCGCTACTCCACCGCCGGCATCGGTAATCGGCCGTGCACCAGAAACACCCGCCGCGCAAACTGCAGCGATTCCTTTGCCGTGAAGTCGCGACGCACCATCTCGACACCCTCGCGAGTCGCCGAGCACTGCCAGCGCTGAAAGCCCTGCGGCGCACTTCGTCCAAACACCCCTGGAACGAACACCGCCACGCATACACCGCCTTCGGGGTCGCGCGCTGAGGGGAATCGACACATTTCCACGCCATCGCCGCGCATGGCCGCACCCAGTGCCTGCGAACTGCGATAGCCGCTGGGCGATGCGATGGCACGCCGATGCGAAGCAAACGGCTCCGTCACGAGATCAACACCGTGCGCGGTACGCGCGTTCACGCGAAAAGCAGTGAGCTCCACGGTGATTCTGCCCAACGCGGCGGCAGTGCCTTCGAGGAAAACGAGCCGGTAGTACGCCACTTCGGCCAGGGCTGTCGCGATGACCTCCGCGCCGTACCAGATGCCGCGCTCACGTCGCGCCCCAAAGCGCGATCCAAACGGAAGCGGCGGATAGCGGAATGGCGTGGACAACAGATAGTGCTGACGATCGTTGGTGATATCGCGCGGCTTCGCCGCGTCGATCAACTCCTCAAGCAACGCGTGTTCATCCAGCGTATCCACGAGCTTACGGGTGGACACCTGATGTTGCGATTCGACCACTCGCCACGGTGTGAGTTTGAGTGCGCGAACCTCAGAGCGTCCCGCGCACTGCGTCCAGATATCGGACGACATCGACGAGCCCCTCCACCGTGCGCATGCGTTCGGCGGGGATGCCTCTCAGGTGCGTGTTGGAGGCGTGCACCCATTCGCGCGCTGCCAGCTCATCCCCGCCCACGAGCGTATCGAGACTGCGATAGGCGCGCAGGAACAACAGGGCGAGCTCGCCCTCCTTGCTGGTCGGCTCGAGTGTGCGTTCCTGATTGAGACGCGAGACCGACGCCTCGCTCGAGCCGAGAATCGCCGCGAGGTCGCGTTGACGCAGGGCCAGTCGCTCGGCGGCGCGGAGTAGCGCCTTAGTGAGGACGGCGGCAGGATCGGGACGGGCCGTGATGGTGCGGGCGGCGGCTCGGTTCATATTGGAAGGATATCATGATATTCTTTCAATTGCAAACGAGACGGGAGAGGGGAGACGGAAGAAGGGAGACATCCAGCATACTGGACGTCTCCCTTCTTGCCTCTCCTGTCTCCCGTCTTAAAGAGCCGCTACCCGCAGCTCACGACCATCCCTACTTCGACGCCGCCGCGAGATCCTTGATGGCCTGGACCATCGTCCTCACGCGGGCACCGTCCTTGGCCCCGACCGCGTCCTTCGTCACTTCGGCCGCCAGTTTGTTCAGCGCCGAACGCCGCGCCGCACCTGCCTGCTTCTCGGCGGCATCCAGCGCGCTACCGATGGCCGTTGTGCGCGCGGCCGCGAGCCCGTTGTTGCGCACCAGCTGATCGAGATACGATCGCACGACCGGGAACGCCGCCGGCCATACGATTTTCGGCTGGCTCTGCGGGTTGAGCTGGTCAAACTTCACCAGCTTCGCCGCCGCGATCTCGTTGGCCGACAGCTTGTCGCTGGGCGTGAGTTCGATGATGTCCATGCCGCGCGCCAGCTCCGACGAGAAGATCAGGCCGTTGTAGTAGTACGCGCCCCAGGAACCGCCAATCGTGCCGCGTGCGGGCGCCTGACGGGCCGCGCCCGGCGGTCCCGCATCCACCAAGGGTGGCGCATCGATGGGGCCGCGATCGAAGAACGCGATTTCAAACGGCTTGTCGGGATCGGTGAAATCGATCACGTCCACGCCGCCCTGATACCAACCCTGCACCATGATGTCGCGACCCGGCACCGGCACCAATCCACCGTTGTGCGACACGCAGTTTTCCTGCGCGGTTTGCGCGGTCGGAATCTTGAAGTACGCGCCCTGCTTCATCTTTTTCTCTTTGGTGATGGTGAGCGTGGTATTGCCGCCCATCTCCATCATGCTCCCCTGTTGGCACATGGGTTGCGTGCCACCGCCCCATTCATCGGTGAACACGATCTTGTTGCCGTCGTTGCTGAACACCGCTGTGTGCCAGAGCGAGAAGTTGGTGTCGGCAACAGCATCCAAGCGAATCGGCCTTTCCGGATTCGAAATGTCGACCAGAATGCCGTAACTGCCGCACGCACCGGCCAGCAGGTTTTTCTCCGGATACACCGTCACGTCATGGCAATTGCGCGGGCCCGTGGGTGCCGGTGGCGGCGTGTTTGCATCGCCACCGCGACCACGACCACCACGACCGGCACCAGCACTCGCGCGACGCGGCGCGGGCTCCAGGCCCGTGAAGATGCGGGCGCCGGTGACGACTTCCGACTTTTCCGGCGTGGCCAGTGGCACCTTGATCACATCCAGTCGAAATAGCGAGTTCCCTACGTCAGCCGGATCGGTGCCCGCCTTGCATCCAGCCATCTCGGTTTCGGGACGCGTGCCCTGACTGCCTGACACGAAGATGTAGATGACGCCCTTGTCCTTCTTGCTCGGCACGATCGTGTGCGTGTGCGAGCCTTTGCATGTCTGCACGTTCTTCACGAGCTTCGGATTGCGTGGGTCAGACACATCGAAGATGCGCACGCCGGCCATGTGATCCTTGGGATCCTGCACACCGCCCTTGGCGCAGTCGTTGCGATTGCCACCGCCCTCGGCCGACAGGAACAGCAAGTTGCCATAAATGGACGGATCACCCTGCGACGTGATGCAGGAGATCGCCGAGGCCTTGACCGGCTTGGCCGGGTTGCTCACGTCCCAAATGGAGAAGCCGGCAAAGTTGCCCTGGTACACGTAGTTGCCGCGAAATGCCAAATCGGAATTCACGAATGTGAGTCCATTCGTCGTATCGAACTCGGCGGACTTCGGCGTGAACGACACGAGCTTCATGCCTTCGGCGGCGACGCCGGCATCAAGCACGCCCGACTTCAATCCGTTGCGCGCATCCTTGCCCGTCGGATACGTCTGCGCGCCAAGCGTCGACGCGACGGTGAGTGAAAACGCGGCGAGCGCGCACAGCGTGCGAACATGTCCCATCAAGGTCGACTCCGGTAAAGGTCTCATGGCACCGTCAGAAAACTTCAGTCTTTCGCGGGAACGTCGT
>JBEBIR010000447.1:0-3733 GCA_040080315.1 Gemmatimonas sp. | reverse complement strand
CTGCCACGACGGCTTCACAAATGGCGCGCGCTCGCCCGTCTTGAGATTCACGCGCGACGCGTTGCCACCCTGCGATTCGCCGTACACGATGTTGGGATCGGTCGGGTCCATCGCCGCATAAAATCCGTCGCCACCCGCGATCGTGTACCAGTATCCCAGCGTGGTCTGCCCGGTGCGACGCCGACTCGGTCCGCACCACGTGCCGTTGTCCTGCGCACCGCCGCAAATGTTGTACGGCACCTGCATGTCGAACGCCACTTCGTAGAACTGACCAATCGGCAGATTCTGCATCTGGTTGAAGTTGCCGCCTTTGTCGAACGTGATGGCGACGCCACCGTCGTTCGCGAGCACCCACCGCTCGGTATCATTCGGATCGATCCACAGACCATGGTCATCGACGTGCACATTCTGCGCCGCATCACGCGACGTCTTGCCACCGTCGTCCGAGACCTGCAACTGCGTGCTGGAGAAATACACACGGTCCGGGTTCTTCGGATCGGAGCGTACCTGCGAGTAGTAGAACGGGCGGACGTTGATGCTGTTCATCTTGGTCCACGTGGCACCACCGTCGGTCGAGCGCCAGAGCCCATTGTCGCGCGGCGTGCGCGACGGTTCATAGCTGCCCTTCGCATCGAGTCCCGTGCCTTCCAGCATCGCGTAAATCACATTCGGATTCGCGCGATTGATGTCGAGGCTGATACGTCCCTTGATGCCGTCGGGCCAGCCGCCACCCTTCACTTCCGACCACGTCGTTCCGCCGTCGGTGCTCTTCCAGAGCGCCGAACCGGGTCCGCCACTCTTGAGTGAGTAAGGCGTGCGATACCGTTCCCAGCTCGCGGCAAACAGAATGTTCGGATCCTTCAGGTTGATCGCGACGTCGATGAATCCCGCTTTGTCGCTCACGAACTTCACCATCTGCCATGTGGTGCCGCCGTCGGTCGTCCGATAGAGACCGCGCTCGGGATTGCTGCGCCACGTCGCGCCGAGTGCCGCCACGAACACGGTATTCGGATTGGTCGGATGCACCACGACGCGACCGATTGCTTCGGTCTTCTCCAGTCCCTTGAGCGTCCACGTGATGCCACCGTCGGTGGACTTGTAGATGCCGCCGCCCGGATCGATGGAGTTACGCGAGTTTGGTTCACCGGTGCCGGCCCACACCTGCTGCGTGTCCGTGGGCGCGATGGCCAGCATGCCCATCGAGATCACCCGCTTGTCGTCGAACGTCGGACGCCAGGTGATGCCGTTGTTCGTGGACTTCCAGATGCCGCCTGCGGCAGCGGCAATGAACAGCGTCTTGGAAGGACCGGGGATTCCCACCACGTCGGACAGGCGTCCCATGAAATTGGCGGGGCCGACAGTGCGCCAGCGCATGCCGGCCACCGTGACAGAGTCGAGGGTTTGCGCGCCAGCCGCGACAGATATCGCCGCCGAAGCGAGCGCCAGCGTGAGTCCGCGGGCGAAGGAGCTGAATCGAGAGGGAAACATGAATCCGGGCGTGGAAGGAGCTGAGGAGATCCTGACTGTCAAACGGCTGTCCCCCCCGCGACGTTTAACTCCATGACTATCTCAGCAAACGGCTATGCCGCCTTCAGCGCCACCACTCCTCTCGCCCCGTGGCAGTTTGACCGGCGCAACCCCGGTCCGCGCGATGTGCAGATCGAGATTCTCTTCTGTGGGATCTGCCATTCCGATCTCCACACCGTGCGCGGCGAGTGGGGACCCGTCACGTATCCGCTGGTGCCCGGACACGAGATTGTCGGGCGCGTGGTGGCCACAGGCCCTGAGGTCACGCTCCATCGGAGCGGAGATCTCGTAGGCGTGGGTTGTCTGGTCGACAGCTGCCATGACTGCCCGAGTTGCCGAGACGGATTGGAGCAGTATTGCGAGCTCGGCAATACTGGCACCTACGACGGAATCGAGAAAGTAACCGGCAAGCCAACACAGGGAGGTTATTCGACCTCGATAGTGGTCGACGAGCGATACGTGCTTCGCATTCCGGCAGGCATCGACCCGGCGGCCGCGGCGCCGTTACTCTGCGCAGGCATCACCACCTACTCGCCACTGCGCCACTGGAAGGCCGGCCCTGGCAAGCGCGTGGGTGTCGTCGGAATCGGTGGACTGGGACACATGGCCGTGAAAATCGCCCGTGCCATGGGGGCACATGTCGTGGCCCTCACCACATCGCCCGCCAAGGGCCCCGATGCCCAGCGACTGGGCGCGCACGACGTGGTGGTTTCGACCGACCGGGTCGCGATGAAAGCCCATCGCAACTCGCTGGACATGATCATCGATACTGTCGGGACGACGCACGATCTCGAAGCGGAGCTGCGTCTGCTGCGCTTGGACGGGGCCCTGGTGATCGTGGGGCTTTCACCCGAACCGAATCCGGCGATGCGGGCCGGGTTGCTGGTCGCGAAACGGCGCTCCATCGCCGGTTCGAGCATCGGTGGCATCGCCGAAACGCAGGAAATGCTGGACTTCTGTGCGCACCATGGCATCGCATCGGACATCGAGTTGATCCGACCGGAACAGATCAACGACGCCTATGAGCGCATGCTGCGCAGTGATGTGCGGTATCGATTCGTTATTGATGTGGCTTCGATGAGCGCCTGACGCGCTCGGAAACCCCCGCAATCTCGTCCTTGAGCTCCGGATAGAAATCCGTGCGAGCCCCCGCCGCGATGAGGAATTCGATCATCCGCGGAAAATCGCGTGCGGTGAACTCCTGATCATTGACGTGGTAGGCAAACCAGAGTGTGCTGCTGAGTACCGTGCCGCCGTATTCGTTGAGCGCCTCAAGATCGGCACCACGCACAATCAGCAGGTCCGCCAGTGCGAGGTGACCGCCGGCGCAGGCATTGTGAAGCGCGGTCATGCCGTCTGACGCGTTCACATCAACGCCGCTATCGAGCAGGAATCGAACAATGGCGAGATGCCCCTGCTGCGCGGCGACGATGAACGCGCCCTCGCGCGCGGCGTGGTTAGCGCCAGCAAACAGCGCCTGAACGCGCTCAAGACTGCCCACGCCCGCCGCCGCGTACAACGTGTTGACGCGAGCGCCGCGACTCGCCAGCGCAACGGCCGCCTCCGGGCATCCATTGGCCAACGCGCCACGCACGAGGCCGCGCAGGGTATGCTCGCCATCAATGCGGGCGCCACGCGCCAGCAGCAGGTCAATCAGCGCAAGCTGCACGCCGCGCGCACGTGGGTGCGCGCTCGTTGAGGCGAGTCCGAGCGTCGTACTGCCGCCGCCGTACGCATCGCTGGTCGCATCAACCTCGGCGCCGGCGTCGAGGAGGAACGTCGCAATCTCCAGAATGTTCAGCGGCGTGATCTGCCGATGGTCTTCCACGCCATTCGCCGAGACATAGTGCAGCAACGTGGACCGGTGCGCGCGCGTCGAGCGCTGATGCACGAGCTCCGGGTATTGCTCGATCATGCGTCGAAGCGTGTCGTGGTCGCCCGAGACGATGGCGTCGACGGCATTCTCGAAACGTGCGACGGCCGGATCACCTCCCTCCAGCGTGTTCACATGGTCCATCAGTCTCGGTCAGCTGTCGAGGTGGTGAGGTCGCGCAATCCGCTGTGCATTCTCCCGTCTCCCTTCTACTTCACTCCCCGTCCCAAGGCCCGATGCACACCCGGCGCCCGATCCGCCGAGGCCGCGTACACTTCCACATTGCCCAGCACCGATCGTCCAGTAAGTCGCACCACTGGTGACGTTCCCACC
>JBEBIR010000446.1:0-3735 GCA_040080315.1 Gemmatimonas sp. | reverse complement strand
CGGCGCAGCAACGGCAACGGCTCCCAGCGCAAATAATCGCGAAGGAGTCGCGCACTATCTACGCTTGGATGCGCCCGAAGGTAACCGAGCGCCGCGAGCCGTCGACGGGGACTGGCGTTGAAGAGTGCCTGACGGTGACGGACCTGCTGCTGGCTCCACGTGGCAAAGCCAACGGTGACGCCCGCCAGCAGGCCCAGCGCCACCATCGCCACGTCGGCCCAATCGCCTCCCGACCGACGGCCGCCGCCCGAGCGACGCCATGCGCCGCGCACGCTCACAGCATCTCCCGGCGGGCCGAGAGTGCCTGCGCAATCGTTACGCCATCGGCATACTCCAGGTCTCCGCCCACGGGTAGTCCGCGGGCAATTCGCGTGACGCGAACCGGCTGCGCGGCGAGTTGTCGCTGCAGATATAACGCCGTCGCCTCCCCTTCCAGCGATGGATTGGTGGCTAGAATCACCTCGCGAATCCCTTCGGGCTCCATGCGCGCCATCAAAGCGTCGATCGCGAGGTCCCCGGGACCCACTCCATCGAGCGGTGACAAACGACCGCCGAGCACATGATAGAGTCCGCGGAACTCACTGGATCGTTCGATCGACGCGATATCAGAGGCTTCTTCCACCACGCAGATCAACTGTCCATCCCGCCGCGGATCGGCGCAGATGCCACATAGCGGCGATTCCGTGAGATTCCGACACCGGTCGCACGTGCGCACGCGCTCGATCAGTGAAACCAGCGATTCTGCCAGCCGCCGACTTTGCTCGGGTGGCTGTCGCAGCAAATGAAATACCAACCGCTGCGCCGTCTTGCGGCCAATACCGGGGAGTCGCGCGAGTTCGCTGGTGAGGTCGTCGATGACAGACACGAAGAACGTTCCGCGACGCGATCAGAAGGGCAGCTTGAACGGCAGATCGATCCCGCCCGTCACCTTGGCCATCTCTTCCTGCATGGCATCTGCCGCTTTCTTTTGCGCTTCGGCCGAGGCGACGACAATGAGATCCTCAAGCATCTCCGTGTCGTCGGGATTGACGACCGTGCGTTCGATCTTCACGCGCTTGAGTTGCAGCTTGCCATCGCATTCGACGGTCACCATGCCACCGCCGGCCGACCCCGAAAACGTGCGACGGGACAGCGCATCCTGCGCCTCCTGCAACCGTCCCTGCATGTTTTTGAACGTATCCAGCATCTTGAGCAAATCCATATAGTCCGAGTTGGAGAGAACTAAGTACTGAGTACTGAGTACTCAGTCCTGCAGTTCCAGATCGAGGATGCGAACGGCGGCGTCGAGCAGTGGGTCCTTGGCCGTCAGTGAGTCGGTGCGTTCCTTCTTCACATCGTGCGCGGTGATCCGGCGTGATGACTTGCCGTCGGCTTTCGTCGCACCGGAGGCGGGGTGCTGCGCCCGCAACACGAATCCGGTGACGCCTTCGAAGCATGCCTGGACTGCGGCGAGCACGTCGCCGCGCGCGCTTTCGGCGGCGCGCGCCCAAGTGTCGTCCGTCGGCGCGTAGCCCAGCACCAGTGCGCCGTCGGTCGTCACTTCGAGCGGGCGGAGCCACTGCACGGCGTGCGCGACGGCGCCGCGTCCGTTGCGCTTGATCATCTCGGCGACATCATTCCATCGCTCAAGCACGGTGTCGAGCGCGGGCGGCGGGGTGACGCGTGATACACGCTCGGTGCGGGGTGCTGGGTGAGCGGGAGGTGCCATCTGCGCGGCGGCCGCGGCTTGCGCAACCTGTTGGGTCGCCGGCCGAGGGGTTGGCGGTGTGAATGGCACTGGCGCGGCCAGTGCTGGCGCAACGGCCGCGGGCGGTACTGGTGGCAATGCATGCGCCGACGCGACGCGCGCATCGACCGCGACGCGGCGGACCGGCGGGTCCTCGCGGCTGCCGTCGCCAAAGCCCTTCAGCACCTCTTCCAGTTCGACGGTGCGATCCAGCAGCGCAAATCGCACCAGTAGCGTCTCCAGCAACAATTGTGGCTGCCCGCTCTTCCGGAACACTGGCTCCATGTCCAGCAGGGCGTGCAACATGCGCAGCAAGTCACCCGCGGTAGTGCGTCCCGCCCGCGCCTGCAACTCGGCCCGCATTCCCTCCGGCAGATCGGTCGGCGTCGCTCCAAGTGCGATAGCCAACTGCGCGCGCAACAGGTCGCCAAGCCCCGACATCATCAAGGTGAAATCGACACCCGCGTCCGCCAGTCGCTGCACCGCAGAAAACACGTCGGCCGCGCGGCGCTCCGTGACGAGGTCGAGCAGCGCCAGGTACTCGTCATCGGGAATGAGGCCCAGCGCGACGCGAACGCGCTCAGCGGTCACGGCACCGGTTTCGCCCAATGACAACACCTGATCGGTCAGCGACAGCGCATCGCGCAGTCCCCCATCAGCGGCGCGCGCGATCATCGCCAGCGCGTCTTCCTCGAACGGCATGCCCTCTTCGTTCAGGACGATCGCCAACCGCTCGCGAATCTCGGCCGGACCGATGCGCTTGAGGTCGAAGCGCTGCAGCCGGGACAACACCGGCGCCGCCGCTTGCGCGATCTTTTGCGGCTCGGTGGTGGCAAACACAAACACGACGCGTGGTGGCGGCTCTTCGAGAATCTTGAGCAGCGTGTTCCACGCTTCACGTGTGAGCATGTGCGCTTCGTCGATGATGTACACTTTGTAGCGATCATCGCCCGACGGCGCGTACATGGCACGCTCGCGAAGTTCGCGCGCATCGTCGACGCCACGGTTGGACGCGGCATCGATCTCGACCACGTCCAATGACGTACTGCCACTCCAGATGCGCTGGCAGTTGGTGCACACGCCGCAGGGTTCGCCCTGGAGGTCGGCCTCGCCGCGCCGCTCGCAGTTCAGCGCCATGGCCAGCACGCGCGCCAGCGTGGTCTTGCCGGTGCCGCGAGGACCGCACAGGAGATATCCGTGCGCTACCCGACCGCGAGCGATGGCGCCCTTGAGCGTGTTGGCGACGTGCGACTGCACGGCGACAGACGCGAAGTTTCGCGGGCGGTATTTTCGGGCGAGAGCGAGCGACATAGACCGGGCAATCTACGGAAATTGTTGAGCGGTGAGCAACCGAAGCGGTGAGCGTTTGAGCGGTGAAGCGGCGAGGGCAGGACCTACCCTCACCGTCTCGCCGCTCCCGCGCTCACTACCTTGTTGCTCAGCGGCTGGCCCCTCAAAAAAAAAGCGCGCGGAAGATCCTGCTCCGGGTGGGAGCGAATCCTGCCGCGCGCATTGCTCCGGGCCTGACGAAGCGACGTCAGACTCCACGTGCCGCTGCTACCTTCGGGGTCCTGACGGGATTGGCGGGCTGTCGCCCTCCGGGACCCGGAGCAGGGGGAAATCTAGTTTGGGTGGGGAGTGCGGGGAACCACGCAGAACTGTGAAAAACAGACTGGGAGACTGGAGACTGGAGACTGGGAGACGGGAGACTCTGAACTCCAGACTGGAGACTGGAGACTGCAGATCGAACATGAGCGACGACGCGACTACCGACGGGAGAGACGGGAGACGCAGGAATTACAGTGCGTGGACGGGGTCCAGCGAACGGATTAACCGCCGCGCCGCTTCGGCGACCACCTCGGGCGAGGCATCGAGATGGGTGACCGCACGCACCCGCGAGTCGTGCCAATGCGAAACGCGAAGACCCTGTGCTTTGGCCCGCGCGACCACCTGCGAGGCCGATGGCGTGGGCAGATCGATCATCACGATGTTCGTATCCGGCGGCACCA
>JBEBIR010000445.1:0-3737 GCA_040080315.1 Gemmatimonas sp. | reverse complement strand
GGACGCCGTCTGCCGCGAGGTCCCGAAGTTGCCACCATCCAGCGCGAGACTCAGCTCAGGGATCCGCGTCGTGCCCCGGCGCGTCGTGATGCTGATCACCGACGAGAGCGCGTCTGTGCCATAGAGCACACTGTTCGGATCGCGCAGGATTTCGACGCGGTCGATACCGGTCGTCGGGAGGGTCGCGAAGTCGAACGCGCCGCCGATGTCATCCACGGGGACCCCATCGATGAGCACCTTGTTGAAGTTGGCGTTCCCGCCCCGAACGAACACGGATGTGGTGCCGCCACGCTGTCCGGTTTGGACCACTTGAACACCCGGTACGAGGCGAACGGATTCGAGCACGTCCGCCTTCGCCAGTGCTTGGAGCGTCTCGCGGTCCACGACGGTGACCGCTGCCCCCAGTTGGGACTGCGGCAGCGCGCTCGCCGACGCTGTGACCACGACCTCCTGTTGGAGTGGACCAATGGGCAACATCACGTCGACCGCGGCGTGGGCGCCGACGGCAATGAAGATCGCCTCTGTCGTGCGTGTTTCAAAACCTGGCGCCACGACGCGAATCTGATAACGCCCTAACGACACATCGGCAAACAGAAAGACCCCGCGTCCATCGGTCGCCGCGTGGCTCACCTCGTCGCCGTCGTGCACAAGGACGACGGAGGCGCCGGTGATCGCCGCGCCGAGTGGATCGACGACGGTGCCAGTGATTGATCCGCGATCAGCACCGGCGAACGCCGCTCCTACATTGATCACGATGACGAGAAACAGCGCGGACAACGTGTGATGCACACAATCAGACAGACGCATGTAGCTGGCTCCTGGATAGTGAATGAGTTCGGTGTATTGCATGTGCGCGCTCATGGCTTCTGAAACGCTTGGGGGTGAAGCAGGCGCGCCAGTTCTTCGAGGGCATCGAACACGACGGGGCTTGAATGTTCGAACCGCGCATCCACTTCAACGAACCGGTTGGCGACGACGGCGGGCACGCGGTTCCAGCCCGGCCGCGTTTTCATTTCGTCGATCGCAAGTGTCCGGTGGCCGCCCTTGATCAGCAGAAGTGTGTCAGGCGCCAGGCGGATGACTTCCTCAAGACTCAGTCGCGGCCACAACTGCGGGATGTCGCTGGTAACGCAGATCGCCCCAGCGGCCTCGACCGCTTCGGTGATGAAGGCGTGCTGACCGACGGTCACCACGGGATCAGGCCAGATCAACACGAACACGCGTGGCTTCAGCAATCCCCTCACGCGACGTGCCACTTCCTCACGTCGCGCGCGCATGCGGTCGACCAGCGTCCGCGCGACGGACGTCCGGTTGAGCGCCGTACCGACCTGCTGCACCGCCTGCAGAATGCCGTCGAGACCTTCGGCGCGAATGACAAAGACTGGAATGCCCAGACGTTGTAAGGCGTCGATGGTGCTCGCTCGATTCGTGTTGAATTCCGCGAACACGAGGTCTGGATGCAGCGCCACGATGCGCTCGACCGATGGATCCACCATCCCGCCGACGCTCGGCTTCGTGTGCGCCTCGGGGGGATAATCGGTGTAATCCGTGATGCCGACGAGGTCCGCGCCCGCATCGAGGCTGTACATCATCTCGGTCAGGCTCGGCGTCAGCGTCACGACACGATGTGGCCTGTCTGGCAGCTCGACGCGGCGCCCGACGCCGTCCGTGACACCGCGCGTGGGCGCACCGACGGCCGACAGACTGAAAACTAGCCACGTCCCGACCGCGGCGGCCAGCCCGAACGTCCGGGTCATCAACGCGCCTCCGCACCAATCGCCAAAGAGCGGGATCGTGCGACACGGCGAACGAACTCCTGCGCCAGACTTGGATTCGACAGGAAGTGCAGATGAATGTAGCTGGCGAGCACGCTTCCCACAGAAAACCCTTCGGCTTCCTCGGTGCCAGCCAACGTGTACCGCAACCGGTAAGACCGCGCGCGGTGGTTCCGGCCACACCCAACATGCAGTCGTGAGTCAATGTCACCTCGACGTAGCCAAACCGCTGCAATCGCTCGGTCATGACCACGGTAAACGGCAAGGCGCCGATCATCGGCCACGACCGACCATCTCGCCCCTGGATCGATTGCGCGAGGTACATCAGGCCACCGCATTCGGCGTAGACCGCTCGGCCCGATTCGATGAATCGCCGGACGGCGGTTTGCATGTTTACGTTGGCGGTGAGCGTTTCGGCCCACAGCTCCGGATACCCCCCGCCGAAATACAGCGCATCAAGCGCGCCCGGGAGTTCGCTGTCATCCAGCGGGCTGAACGCCACGAGGTCGGCTCCCGCCGCGCGCAACGCGTCGAAGTTGTCTTCGTAGTAGAAACAGAACGCGCGATCCCTGGCGACGCCGATGCGGACGGGGCCGGCGGCCGGCGTGGATGCCACACTCTCGGGCCGACTCGCCACCACACCGGCCACATCCAGCACACGGTCGAGATCGACGTACTGCTCGATCAGATCCGCGAGATGCGCCACGGCCTGCTCTGACAGCACGCATTCATCCGCGGTGACCAAGCCCAAGTACCGTTCCGGAATGCGCAGCTGTTCGTCGCGCGGCAGATAGCCGAGCGACACGGTATCGCCCGCGCGTTCCAGCGCGTCCTTCAAGAGGCCGTAATGCGACGCGCTGCCGACTTTGTTGAAGATAACGCCCGCTAAATGCACCGCAGGATCGAATGTGGCGAAGCCGTGCACCAAAGCCGCCGCGCTCGCCGCCATTTTCGAGGCGTCGACGACGAAAAGTATCGGGAGTCCCAGCATCGTCGCCATCTCGGCGGTGCTGCCAGCGCCTGACGATCGGCTCGCGCCGTCGAAAAGTCCCATCACACCTTCAGCCACGCTGACATCCGCAGATGCCGCGTGACGAAAGAAGATGGCCTGGTTCGTGGCCGGCGTGAGCATCCAGCCATCGAGATTGCGAGACGGGCGCCCGCACACGCGCTGATGGTGACCCGGATCGATGAAGTCCGGGCCGCACTTGAACGGCTGCACGATCAGGCCGCGCCGCTTCAAGGCAGCCATCAACCCCAGCGTCACTGTGGTCTTGCCGGCGCCGCTGGACGGACCCGCGACCACGAAGCCTTTGGATGTCATGCGGGGATCTCCGCGACCGCCATTACCCGTGCGTCGACGAGGTGGTGTTGTGAGAATGTCAGGACGACTCCGCCAGTATTTGGCGGCTGGCACTCGAGGAGCCGCGCAATCTCCAGCCCGGTCGCGGCACACCACATGGCGGCTAGGGTGACGCCGTGTCCGACCACCACCACCGACTGACCACCGTACGCATCGAGCAGATCGGCCAAGGCCGCGGACGCGCGGCGATAGACCGCCAACAACGGCTCGCCACGACTGACCTCGAACGCCTCGGGCAGCAATTGCTCGTCCTTGACCAGCGCCGGGAAACGTTGACCAAGCTCGGGCAGCGTGCGACCGCTCCACATGCCGTGATCAATCTCGCGCAGGCGCACATCGGTGGTATGCGGACACGCGCAGGCCTCCGCAAGGATGGCCGCCGTCGCCGAGGCTCGCGCCAACGGGCTGCTGACGATGCACATGATTGGAATCCGAACGAAGTAATCAGCGAGCCGGCGCGCCTGCGCCACGCCGGCGCTGTTCAGCGGCACGTCGAGCGTGCCCTGCAGCCGCTGATCTCGATTCCAGTCCGTCTCGCCGTGCCGGACGAGATACAGGTGAGTCTCCACGGCGCGAGGCATTACAGCCGCCCCTTAATC
>JBEBIR010000444.1:0-3745 GCA_040080315.1 Gemmatimonas sp. | reverse complement strand
TCACTCATCGCTTCGAGAACGGCGTAGGTCTTTCGCGCTTCTTCCTCGTCGATCTTTGAAATGGCAAATCCGACATGCACGACGACATAGTCACCGACCGCGACCTGTCCGTCGACATACGCGAGGCACACCTCACGCTGTGCACCGCCGAAATCCACCACACCGGTTGCCAGTGCGGCATCCTCGCGTAGTTCGATGATCCGTCCGGGGATTCCAAGACACATGGCTTATGCTCCGTTGGTGCGCTTGCGCGCCAGTCGCTGATAGTCGTCCGCGTCGGCAAACGTCGACGCGAACCCTGCTCTCGTGCGCTCTGACGCACTGGCTAAACGGGCTGCCGCAATCGCGGCCTGCCCGAACGAGATGCCACCGTCATTCGCGGGCATTCGTCGCGCGGTCAGTACTGACAGCCCTGCCGAACGGATCTCCCGACTGACGCTGGTTACGAGTCGCGCATTCTGAAAACACCCGCCGCCCAAGGCGATCGTGTACACCCGATGCGCGTCCGCGAGTCGAGTGGTAAGCGCCACGACGCCACGGGTGAAGCTGTCGTGGAAATCGGCAGCAAGTTGCTCCGTGTCCACACCGCGGTGCTGGCGCTCGCGCAGCGCCGCCAGCAGCGGAACGGGATCGAGCGTGAGCATGCCATCGGGCTTCGCAGCCACCGGAAACGGCAGCACGACGCCCACGTGTTGCCCGGCGCTGGCCTCTACGAGCATGGCCGCCTCGCCCTCGAATCGTGCGACCTGTGCCAGTCCCAGGAGCGCCGCCACGGCATCGAAGAGCCGTCCGGCGGACGAGGCCATCGGCGCGTTGATGGACTGGGCGATCTGTCGCTCCACCACGCGTCGTTCGATCTCCGAGACTGCTGGCGCGTGCGCGGTGAACGGCGCGAACGCGTTACGGTCGAGAGACTGAAAACCGAGCAATGTGCGCCACGGCGCGCGCACCGCCGCATCGCCACCGGGCAGTGGTGCCGGACGCAAATGCGCAACGCGCGTGAATGTGCGGAGGTCGGCCACCAGAAACTCCATGCCCCATACGGTGCCGTCGGCGCCGGCGCCTGTGCCGTCGAAGGCCAGCCCCAACACACGATCCGTTACGCCATGCTCGGCCGCGACCGCGGCAATATGGGCGTGATGGTGCTGGACGCGTATGACGGCGCCGAGTCCACCACCATCGGCGGCCTCCAGCGCAGCGCGCGTGGAGAGATAGCCATCGTGCAGATCGGCGACGACCACGGCAGGCGCAACGCGGAAGAGCGCCTCATAGCGCGCACGCACGGCTTGCCAGTGCGTGAGCGCCTCCAGCGTGTCGAGATCTCCGATGTGCGGACTGACGAACGCCTGACCGCCATGAACGAGCGCGAACGTGTTCTTGAGATGCGCGCCGACGGCAAGCAGGGGCACCGGCGACGGGATGGGAAGCGTCAACGGCAGCGGCGCGTAGCCGCGCGCGCGTCGAATGATAATCGGGCTTGACCCGGCCAGCCGGACGACCGAGTCGTCGATGCGCGCGACGATGTCCCGATCATGCAGGAGCAGCGCGTCGGCGATGTGGAGCAGTCGGTGCATCGCCTCGTCGTTGTCGGCCGCGAGTGGTTCATCGGCAAGATTCCCACTGGTCATGACGAGCGGACGATCCACCAACTCCAGCAGGAGGTGATGCAATGGGGTGGACGGCAGCATCAGGCCCACGCGATCGAGCCCTGGTGCGAGTCCAGATGCCAGCACGGACGTTTCCTGCGTGTTCCGCGCGAGCAGCACGATCGGTCGTTCGCGCGACGTGATCCACATCAGCTCTGCGGCCGTGGGTGCAGCCCATCGCCGTACGTCCTCGACCGTGCGTACCATGCACGCCAGCGGTTTCGCGTCACGGCGTTTCCGCGCGCGGAGACGCGCCACTGCGGTCTCGTTCGTGGCGTCGACGGCGAGGTGAAAGCCGCCAAGTCCGCGCAGCGCGACGATGTCTCCCGCGCGCAGCGCGCGTGCGGCTGCCTGCAGTGCGGGCTCGTCGCCAGTGATGGCAGCGGCATTCAGGTCGGTGCACGTGACGTAGCGCAGCTGCGGTCCGCAGGTCGGGCACGCCGTGCTCTCGGCATGGAAGCGCCGATCGTCGGGCGACTCGTACTCTCGCACACACTGTTCGCACAACGGAAACGCCCGCAGACTGGTGCGTTCGCGATCGTACGGCAATGCCTCAATCACCGAGTAGCGCGGACCGCAGTTGGTGCAGGTCGTGAACGGATAGCGAAAGCGTCGGCTATGCGGATCAAAAAGCTCGACCTCACAGTCGTCGCAGGTGACGACATCCGACGGCACCGGCAACCGGGTCGCTGCCGCCATCCGACTGGGGATAATGCGAAACCCCGCGGCACCATCCACGACATCCACCGTGGACGCGAGCGTATCGATGTGCGCGAGCGGTGGGAGCCGAACCGGGAGCGCCGTGGAGAACGCACTGAGCGCGGCCGGTTCGCCTTCAACGTGAATTTCGACCTGTCCTGACAGATTGCGAATCCATCCTGCGAGCCCGTGTTGCACCGCCAGGCGATGCACGAAGGGACGAAAGCCGACGCCCTGCACCACCCCGGTGATCGTCAGGCGCGCGGCGGTCCGCATCGTCAGGAGCTGATGGCGGTTGGCATCGTGGCGCTCTGGCGCTCGCGGGCGTTTTCGGTCGCGCACTGCAAGTAGTCGTACCACGCCTGCATTCCCTCGCCACTCACCGCGCTGGTGCGCAGAATGACGGCGTCAGGATTGACGGTGCGCACGTTCTGCTCCAGTCGTTCCATGTCGAACCGCAGGTATGGCAACAGGTCGACCTTGGTGAGCAGAACCAGATCGGCGTTGGCAAACGCCTTGGGATACTTGAGGGGTTTGTCCTCGCCCTCAGTGACGGAGCACAACGTGACGCGATGGCGTTCGCCGAGATCCCAACTGGCGGGACACACCAGATTGCCGACATTCTCGAGGATCAGTACGTCGGTATCGTCGAGCGCGACGGCTTCAAGCGCCGTCGTGACCTGCAAGGCGTCGAGATGACAGCCGCCGTTGGTCACCACGGCCTGCACCAGTCGCGACGTGTGGGCCGCGAGGCGATTCGCGTCATTCTCCGTTTGCACATCTCCAGTGACGATGGCCAGACGGAGCGCAGGTCCGATGTCATCCAGGGTCCGCTCAAGCAACAGCGTCTTCCCGGCGCCGGGTGAAGACACGAGGTTGAGTGCCGCGACTCCGGCCGCATCCAATCGCGCGCGCACGCTGGCGGCGATGAGATCGTTGCGGGCCATCACCCGCTCGCGCACCTCAATGCGTCGGACGCTCATCATCGATCTCCAGATAGCTCACGCGCGTGTCGCCGCCATGGCGGCGGGCAATCACGACGGTCGCGCCGGCAAACGGCGGATGGGCCAGCAACGTGTCCAGGCAGAATTCCAGGTTGGCAACCTCAATGGTGGTGTCCTCTCCAACATCGAGGCCGAGTTCAACGAGTTGCGGCAACTGGACAGGCGGAAGCCGCTCCTCGATCACGCGACAGATTTCGAGCGCAATGCTCAACTCGTGCACACGACACCTGAGATCCCGCCATTTGCTACGGCGGGACGCATCCGGGCTGCCTCAGCGGGCGATCGGAGCACACAGGTGTGCCCCCACGCGCGCAACTGCGCGACCGCCGCGTCCACCACCTCATCGACTTTGGACGCGACGATGCGTGACAGCGCCACCTGCGTGGCGAGCGTTTC
>JBEBIR010000031.1:0-15749 GCA_040080315.1 Gemmatimonas sp. | reverse complement strand
GAATAGTGGCGTGCAAGCTTCGTTGTAAGACGAAGCGCGGCGGCTGGGATGTAGCACCCGAACGCCGCCGGCTTGTCCGGCGGCGTTCGTCTACCAACGAAGGATCCACACCGAAATCAGCACTTGTCACTCTGCACATACAGGGCATTCCGATGACGACTCCCATCACGGCAAAGGCCGTGTCTGAACTCCGCCAGCGCACCGGCGCCGGCATGATGGATTGCAAGAAAGCGCTTGAGGAAGCAGGCGGCGATATGGACACGGCCGTCGAATACCTCCGCAAGAAGGGCATCGCCAAAGCCGACAAGCGCGCCGATCGTTCCACCAGCGAAGGCATTGTCGGAGGAGAAATCTTCGCCAACGGCAAGTCCGGCGCGTTGGTGGAGGTGGCCTGCGAGACCGATTTCGTGGCGCGCAATGAGGACTTCGGCAAGGTGGTGGCCACGCTTGTCGCCCAGCGCGTGCAGTCCACGGCCGCAGACATCGATGCGTTCCTGGCCGAGCCGCTTCAGACCGACGCGAGCCAGTCGGTCGCTGAATTCGTCAAGGTCGCGTCCTCGCGTACGGGCGAGGCCGTGAACGTGCGTCGCGTGGCGCGCTTCGACGCCGGCGCCAATGGACTGGTCGGCATGTATCGCCATCATAACGGCAAGTTGGCGACGCTGGTGCAAGTCACCGCGTCCTCGCCGGAAGTGGCCGAGCACGAGTCGACGCAGCAATTGGCCAAGTTTATCGCCGAGCACATCGCCGCGTCGGCGCCATTGGCCGTCGACCGCTCTGGAGTACCGAGCGAGAAGATCGAGAGCGAAAAGCGCATCGCCGAGGAGCAGGCGCGACAGTCGGGCAAGCCGGATGCGATGGTGGAGAAGATTGCCACCGGGAAGATCGAGGCGTTCCTGAAGGACGTGACGCTGTTGCCCCAGGCGTGGGTGCGTGATCCGGCCATCACGATCGCCGCGTTGGTAAAGGACCATGCAACACGCGCCGGCGGCACGATCACAGTCGATCGTTTCGTACGGTTGCAGCTGGGCGCGGAATAAGCAGCCGTGAGCGAACTCTCGCGCTCACCTGATGACCGGGCACTGCCTCCGGAGGACGGGGGCGGTGCGCTTCGCTACACGCGCGTCCTGCTGAAGCTCTCCGGCGAAGCGCTCGCGGGCGAAAAAGGCGTCGGATTCGACTTCGGCCGGATCGGGTTCTTTGCCGACCAGATTCTCGAGGTCGCGAGTATGGGGGTCCATCTGGGCATGGTGATTGGCGGCGGCAACATCGTGCGCGGGTCGCAGCTTTCACAGATGGGTATGGACCGGGTGGGTGCCGACTACATGGGCATGCTGGGCACGGTCATCAACGCGCTGGCGCTTCAGGATGTGCTGGAAAAGCGGGGACTGGATACGCGCGTGATGACGGCCATTCGCATGGAGGAGCTGGCCGAGCCGTATATTCGTCGACGCGCCATGCGACACTTTGAGAAGGGGCGCACGGTCATCTTTGCTGCCGGCACGGGAAACCCGTATTTTTCGACGGACACGGCGGCGGTCTTGCGCGGGATCCAGATGAAGGCGGACGTCATCATCAAGGCCACCAGTGTCGATGGGGTGTATTCGGCCGATCCGAAGAAAGACGCGAACGCACGCCTGTACGAAACGATCAGTTATCGCGATGTGATGTTGGAAGAGCTGAAGGTGATGGATCAGACGGCCATCACGCTGTGCAAGGAGAACCAGTTGCCGCTTATCGTGCTCAACATCAACAGTCCCGGCGCCATTGCACGTGCCGTCCGGGGCGAACGCATAGGGACATTCGTTTCATGAGCATCATTCCGCAGATTTTGAAGGACACCAAGTCGGGGATGGAGAAGGGACTGGAAAACTCCAAGCGCGAGTTTTCCGGCATTCGTTCCGGCAAGGCGTCACCCAACATGCTCGACACGATCCGTGTCGAAGCGTACGGCGCGATGGTGCCGTTGAATCAGGTGGCGTCCGTCTCGGCGCCCGAGCCGCGCATTCTCATGGTCACGCCGTTCGACAAGGGACAGGCGAAAGTCATCGAGAAGGCGATTCGTGAGTCGGAACTCGGACTCGATCCCGCGCACCAGGGCGGCGTCATTCGCGTGCCGCTGCCGTCGATGAACGAGCAGCGTCGCAAGGATCTGGTGAAGGTCCTGCACAAGCTCGCGGAAGATGGTCGCATCGCGATTCGTCACGCCCGCACCGATGCCCGCGACAAGCTCAAGAAGCTTGATGGGATTTCCGAGGACGACAAGAAGCACGCCGAGAAGGAGTTGCAGAAACTGCACGACGATACGATCAGCAAACTCGACGCGCTGTTGAAAGCGAAAGAAGCCGAAGTCATGGAGGTTTGAGTCCCTCCCGCGGACCGATCCGCCATGACGAAGCCTGTCCCGCGCCCCGTAGCGGATTCTGAATCCGAAGTGCTCGCGCGCGTGCGCGTGCATGGGGCTGTGCCGCGACACATTGCGATCATCATGGACGGCAACGGTCGCTGGGCACGCGAGCGGCACATGCCCCGCCCATTCGGTCACCGCTCGGGCATGAAAGCCGTACGGGAGGTCGTTGAGGGCTGTCTCGATGCCGGTGTGGAATGGCTCTCGTTGTTCGCGTTCTCGCAGGAGAACTGGCAACGCCCGGAAACCGAAGTGTCCGCGCTCATGTCTCTCCTCGAGGAGTACATCGCGCGTGAAGCGGCTGAATTGCGACAGCAAGGTGTTCGCGTGCGCGTGTTGGGTGATCTCGCGCGACTGAACGCCCCCGCGGCGGCGGCGGTCGAGCGCCTGATGCGCGATACCGCGACCGGTGAGAAGTTGGGTTTGAATGTGTTCATCTCGTACGGCGGGCGCGCCGAGTTGGTGCGGGCCGCGCAATTGCTGGCCATCGACGTGCAAGCCGGCCGCCTGGCGCCTGAAGCCATTGATGAGTCGGAAATCCGCGCCCGATTGTATACCGCGCATTGTCCCGATCCGGACTTGCTCATTCGTACATCCGGCGAGCAGCGCCTCTCCAACTTTCTGCTGTGGCAGATCGCGTACGCCGAACTGTACATCTCCGGTCTCCTCTGGCCCGACTTCGGGCGGGCCGCGCTCTATGAGGCGATTCTCGACTTTCAGCAGCGTGACCGTCGCTTTGGTCGCGTTTCGGTCTGATCGCTTCCTGCGAGTTGTCCTGTGAGTGAGTTCGGTCGGCGCGTCATCGTCGCCCTGATCGGTATTCCGCTGGTCGTCGTCATCATCTGGTTTGGCGACGCGGCGCTGGCGACCCTGGCTGGTGTGCTAGCCGCGTTGTCGGCGTGGGAGTTCTTTCGGCTGGCACGCGCGAGTGGCAGTCATCCGATGTCCGGCGTCGGCACCGTCTGTGCGGCGCTGGTGCCCCTACTGGTTCACGCACACTATCTCGGCGTCGTGCGCGTACCGCTGATATCGCTCATGCTGGCGACACTGGCGTTGATTGCAGTGGCCATCTGGACCCGCGGCGCCGGGGGGCAGCCCATTGCCGCGGTCAGTACGACGGTCTTGGGAATCCTGTACACGGGCGGCACCCTGTCGTACGTGTACGCGCTCCGCTACTACGGGTATGCCGTGGGCGACACCGCAGGTGCACTGGTCGTCATGTTGCCAGTGCTGCTGACCTGGGCCAGCGACACCGGCGCGTACGCGGCAGGGCGCACCATCGGCGGGCGGAAGCTCATCCCGTCGATTTCTCCCGGGAAGACCGTGGCCGGTGCGGTCGGTGGCGTCATCCTCACCGTTGCCGTGTGCGCCGCGTACGTGGAGTGGTTACTGAAACCGCGCGCCGAACTCGCGTTCACACCATGGGGGCTGATCGTGTTCGGTGTGGCCATCAGCGTGACCGCGCAGATCGGCGATCTCGCGGAGTCACTGTTCAAGCGAGAAGCCGGTGTGAAGGACAGCGGGACGCTGCTTCCTGGACATGGCGGTGCACTCGATCGACTCGACTCGCTGTTCTTCGTGCTTCCTGTGGCGTACGCGTTGTATGGATGGCTGCTGATTCCGGCGCCGCGATGACATGCAAGTCCAGCGCGTGAACGCCACATGACCATCGGCGTCGCCATCCTCGGATCAACAGGTTCGATCGGAACCAGTGCGCTTCGGGTGCTCGAACGACAGTCGCACCGATTCACGCCCGTGGCGCTCACCGCGCACGAAAACGTGAGTGCGCTCGCGGCGCAGGTGGCCCGCTGGCACCCGGCATACGTTGGGATTGTGCGAGGGGACGCGCCCCGTGATGCTGGTTGGGACACGGGTCCGGAGTGTCTGCTGCGTGCGGCCACTCACCCGTCAGCAGCCATCGTCATCAATGCGATCGTTGGCGCCGCCGGATTGCCGGCAACGATGGCGGCGCTCCAGGCTGGCAAGCGCGTCGCATTGGCAAACAAGGAGACTCTCGTGGTTGCCGGCGAGCTGGTCATGGCGACCGCGCGCGAATACGGGGGAACGCTGGTCCCGGTGGACAGCGAGCATTCCGCGATACAGCAGTGTTTGAGTGGGCGGAGCGTGCAGGATGTGCGTCGGCTGGTGCTCACGGCATCCGGCGGTCCCTTTCGCACGTGGAGCGCCGAGCGTATCGCGTCGGCTATCGCCGCGGATGCGCTCAAGCATCCCACCTGGCAGATGGGGAGCAAGATCACCATCGACAGCGCCACGCTGGCAAACAAGGCGCTGGAGGTGATCGAAGCGCATCACCTGTTCGGTGTGCCCTACGACCGCATCGAGGTGGTGGTGCACCCGCAAAGCATTGTGCACTCGTTCGTGGAGTTCGTCGACGGCAGCGTCCTTGCACAGCTGGGCGTGCCGTCCATGGAACTTCCGATCCTCTGTGCGCTGACGTGGCCGGAACGAGTTCCCGACTCTGGCATACCAGTATTCGATCCGGTGGCGTCGGGAGATCTGACGTTCGAGGCGGTGCGCCAGGTCGACTTCCCGATGTTGGGCCTTGGGATTGCGGCCGGCCGAGCGGGTGGTGCAGCGCCTGCGGTGTACAATGCGGCGAACGAGGCGGCGGTGGCACTGTTTCTGGCCGGCCGACTCCGATTTGGCGAGATTCCCGTACTGGTTGGACGCGCGTTGGATGAACATGTAGCGGAGGCGACCGTCTCGATGGACGCGCTCTGGCGGGCTGACGCTGCGGCACGCCGCGTGGTCGAGATGGAGAGTACCAAGCTCGCTGCACACCTCTGAGTCGAAACCGATCCCCAAGTGTCCATGCTGAATACGATTTCTCCGTTCATCGCACCACTCCTGGTGTTTGGGTTGGTGGTGTTCGTGCACGAACTCGGTCACTTTGTGGCCGCCAAAATCGCCGGTGTGTACGCGCCGGTGTTCTCACTGGGATGGGGTCGTCGGTTGTTCGGCTGGCGACGGGGCGAGACTGACTATCGCGTCTCGCTCATTCCGCTCGGCGGCTACGTGCGCATGGCGACACGTGAAGACGATTCCATGGCAGGCATCGAGGGTGGTGCCGATCGCGGCTCCTTCGATTCTGCGACGGAGCGACCTGCCGGTGTGCCCGAGGGGTTATGGGATCCGCAGGCGATGGCGCCATTCGGGCCGAAAGCCGTTCCAGAAGACCGGTGGGTTGAGAACAAGTCCGTCGGCGCACGAGTGTTTATCCTGTCGGCCGGCGTCATCATGAACATCCTGCTGACGCTGTTCGTTTCGAGCGGAATTTTCTACGTGTATGGTGATCCGTACCGGCCTGCGGTGATCGACTCCGTGGTCGTTGGGCTGCCAGCCGCTGCAGCCGGGTTGCATGCCAATGACCGGATTGTGGCCGTGAACGGTCAAGCCGTTCGGACCTGGGATGAGGTGGTTGATCGCATTGCCCCGGTGACTACCGGGAGTGTGACCGTCGATATCGAACGCGACGGTCGGCGACTATCGATACCGATTACCCCGCAGGCCACCGAGGTCGCCGATCCCGTCAGCGGCGTCAAGCGACAAGTGGGGCGAGTCGGTATTCAGGTGCGCGACTCGCTGGCCCGCGAAGACCTTGGTGTGGGGCGCTCGATTGCGCTTGGCGCGACGGCGACGTGGGGCATGACGACCAACGTGCTGGGTGTGCTGAAGGGACTGGTCACGGGGCAGGTGTCCGCCAAGAATCTCGGTGGCCCGATTCAGATTGCGCAGGTCTCTGTGCAAGCCGCGCGCCGCGGCGCCGAAACGCTCTGGTCGCTGATTGCCTTTCTCAGTCTCAACATCGCGATCCTGAATCTCGTGCCGATTCCGGTGCTCGACGGCGGACAGATTCTGCTGGTCCTGGCGGAGGCCGTGAAGGGCAAGGCGTTCAGCGCGCGCACGCGAGAGGTGTTTGCACGAGTGGGCGTGTTCGCCGTGTTGGCGTTGATACTGCTGGTGACGTTCAACGATATTCGCTCCACGTTCACGCGCTGAGCGATGGCATCCGGGCGGCGGGCGACGAACGCGGGTGTCACGCTCGCCACTCGCCTGCTGTTCGCATTTGTTGTTGCGACCGCATGTGTTCGCGCGGGCCCATCGGTCGTGCACCGCGACAGTTCCACTCCACCCGCACCAGCGGACGCAGCACAGCAACCGTTGACGCGGTTGCCGCGCGACGCGGCGCGTTTCGAAATCGAGGTCGTCGATGATACGACGGTCCGTTTCAAACCGCGTGAAGCGCTGTGGGTGCAAACCGGTATGTCCGCGTACGCCGTTGATCCGATGAGCCGCGATGCGTTCGTGGCGCGGTTGCACATCGTTTCGGTGTGGAATGAAACCGCCGTCGCGGTGATCACGTCGCAGGTTACGCGCGTGACAACGCGGCATGTGGTCCTCATGACGCCGCCCGTTGTCCCCTGGTGGACCACGCGACGTTTCTGGTTGGGCGTGCTGCTTGGTGCGATCGTGGGCGGTGTGGCGGGGGCGGTCGCGACGCCGTAGGACGTTCGCTACAGCGGACAGGTCAGGCGGATGGAACGGCGGAGCGAATCGACCGTGGCCGCCCGACGCACCACGAGCGTGTCGTCACGATATGGGGTGCAGCGCGGCGCGCTCGCGCGCACCTCGTAGCGGCCCTCCGGAAGCAGGATGACGCGCGGCACACTGTCGGCGCGCACCTCGGGCGACGTGCCGCCGTCAAGCGACTCGAAGCGCACGCGCGTGTCAGCAGGCGTGGCCGTGTACGTCACCGCCAAACACGTGCGCACGCTGAGCGACACCACGCGTTTCTCGCCGACATTCAGTTGAACCACCGAATCGCGTTCCGCCGTCCTGCACGTTTCTGGTGCATTGGCAATGACGGCCCTGAGCACGAAGCGCGCGGCACTCGGTCGGTCGATCACGTGCGTGCCTTGGCCCACCAACACCCCATCGACATACAGCATGGCAGAATCCGCAGCGGTGAACGTCAGCTGCGTGCCAACCGCGGCGGCCGCGCGGCGTCGCGTGGTGTCCGGCGCGCGCGGCACGACGCCGGGCGCGGGACGCGCGGTATCCACGGGCACTACGGGTGTCGAGTCAGCGCCCGCTGCCGCCGCGCTATCGCGGTTCGCCAGCGTCGTCGAGTCGGGTTGATGACTCGGCGACACCCGCCACATCGAGGAAACAAACGATTGAACGGCGGAAGACTGCAGGGCTACAGCACTCGCCAAAGCCACCACGAGCAGACCACCGGCCACGCGCACCCAGCGAAAACGGCGTTGCCGATGGGGCGTCATTCGCGTATCCACCGCGGGAAATGAGGTAACGGTTTCCGTGGGGGTGAGACTGCTGGACACCAGTGCGCGCGTGACCGGCGCGGTGGACAGCGCGGCCAGTGCGTCGACCACGGCCATTGCGGACACGAAGCGATCGCTCGGCGCTTTCTGCAGCAGTCGTTCGATCACCGCGACAAATTGTTCGGTGAGCTCCGGCACCAACTCGCGCGCCGACGGCACCGGCGACTCGACGTGCATACGCGCCACGGCGTACCAGTCGTCTCCTTCGAATGGCAACCGCCCGGTCGCCGAACGGTAGAGTGTCACGCCGAGTGAGTAGAGGTCACTGCGTCCATCGAGTTCGAGTCCGCGCGCCTGTTCAGGACTGAAGTAGTGCGGTGTGCCCATGATCTGGTGACCGCTGCGCGATGCATCCCCGTCGAGCGCGCGGGCGAGTCCGAAATCCGCCACGACCGCCTCACCGTGCGGACCGATGAGGATGTTGTCGGGCTTGATATCGCGATGCACGATGCCACCCGCATGGGCGACGGAGAGGGCGCCGGCCACTTCGATCCCGATGCGTACGACGTCGGTCTCGGGAAGACGGGGCAGCAGTTCCAGGCGCCTGGCAAGGGACAACCGCATCAAGTCCATCGCGACGAAGGACGCGCCATCGGATTGGCCGACGTCGCGAACCGTGACGATGTTTGGGTGTCGCAAGCGCGCGGCCGTGGCCGCCTCGCGTCGGAACCGGACTTCGGCGTCGGCCTGACCGGCGAACTCGGGTCGCAGGATCTTCAGCGCAACCGGGATCTCGAGGTCACGATCGACCGCCTCGTAGACCCAGGCGAACGCTCCGCCACCGAGGAGCCGGATGACCCGGTATTTTCCGATCTGATGGCCGAGGTAGCGGTCTGGCAGGTTGCGGTCCTTTACAGACTGTGCGAGGTGGAGTAAACTACCGTGCTTCATACAATTGCGCGCAAAAGGCGGCGCAGCTACGCACCCTGCGCATTGCATGCGCCGAGAAACTTACGACGATGGCGTTCGATAAGGCATCCACGATTGACAAGTACCGGACCCACGAAGGGGACACCGGTTCCACCCGTGTACAGATCGCGCTCCTCACCGAGCGAATCAACTACCTGACGGGTCACTTCCGTACCCACGCCAAGGACCATCACGGGCGTCGCGGTCTTCTCAAGATGGTTGGCAAGCGCCGCCGTCTCCTCAAGTATCTGCAGCGTACGGACGTACTCGAGTACCGCACGCTCGTTCAAAACCTTGGACTCCGGTACTAAGCAAAATCACGTCGTCACATCGCGCGGGGGCAGCAATGCCTCCCGCGCGATTTGCATTCTCAACAGGAAATAAAGCAGATGATGCATCGCATTGAGCGGACCTTTGCGGGTCGCCCGCTGGTCATCGAGACCGGCCGCATGGCCAAGCAGGCGGCGGGTTCCGCCGTCGTCCAATTCGGAGAGACCATGGTAATCGCGGCCGTCACGGTCAGCGACAACCAGAGTCCATTGCCGTTCTTCCCACTCACGGTCGAGTACAAGGAAAAGACCTACGCCGCGGGCAAGATTCCCGGCGGATTCATCAAGCGGGAAGGTCGACCGCACGACCACGAGATCCTGGCCTGCCGGATCATCGATCGCTCGATTCGACCGCTCTTTCCGGAAGGATTCAAGAACGAAGTGCAGGTGTTCATCTACGTGGTCTCGGCCGACCAGGAAAATGACGCCGATGTGCTGGCGCTGCTGGCCACGTCGTTCGCGCTGAACGCCTCGAAGATTCCGTTCATGGGTCCCATTGGCGGTGTGCGCGTGGGACGCGTGCAAGGGCACTGGGTGCTGAACCCGACCTTCCAGCAGCTGGCGTTCTCGGATCTCGAACTTATTGTCGCGGGCTCGAAAGATTCCATCGTGATGGTGGAAGGCGGCGCGCTCGAGGTCACCGAAGCAGACGTGCTGGAATCGCTGAAGCTGTCGCACGACGGCATTCGCGAGCTGATTGCGATGCAGAACGAACTGCTGGCCAAGGTGCAGCAGCCGAAGATGGAGTGGAAGAAGTCGGAACCGGCCGAGGCGATCGTCGAGCGCACCAAGGCAGCCGGATCGGCCCCCATTCGCGCCGCGCTGAATCAGGCCGACAAGCACACGCGGGTGCAGGCCATCGAAAAGGCAAAGCACGCGGCGGCGGAGCTCTTGGCGGTGGAGTTCCCGGACAACGGGAAGGACATCAATGCCGTGCTGGGCGACATCGAATACAACGAACTGCGCGCGCAGGTGCTCTCTACCGGACTGCGCGTCGACGGCCGCAAACCTGACGAAGTGCGCGCAATTTCCATCGACGCCACGGTGTTGCCACGCGCGCACGGTTCGGCGCTCTTTACGCGCGGCCAGACGCAGGCGCTCGTCGCGGCCACGCTCGGCACCGCCAAGGATGCACAGCGCCTCGACTCCATCAACGAGCCGGGCGAAACGACCCGTTCGTTCATGCTGCATTACAATTTCCCGCCATTCTCCACAGGAGAAGTCCGGCCAATGCGCGGCACCAGTCGCCGCGAGATCGGGCACGGCAATCTGGCGGAGCGCGCGATTCAGGGCGTGCTGCCGGCCTTTGCCGACTTCCCCTACACGATTCGTATCGTGTCTGAAGTGCTGGAGTCCAACGGATCGTCTTCCATGGCATCCGTGTGTGGCGGATCGCTCGCCCTATTTGATGCCGGCGTTCCCCTGAAAGCGGCCGTGGCAGGCGTGGCGATGGGGTTGATCAAGGAAGGCAAGAAGTACGCGATCCTCACCGACATTCTGGGCACCGAAGACCATCTGGGCGATATGGACTTCAAGGTGGCCGGCACGACGGAAGGCATCACGTCCATTCAGATGGACATCAAGATCGAAGGGCTCGATCTGAAGATCATGGAAGAGGCGCTGGCGCAGGCACGTGTCGGCCGTCTGCACATTCTGGGCGAGATGGACAAGGCCCTGGCCGCGCCGCGCGGTGACTTGTCGAAGTACGCGCCGCGCATCGTGACCGTGCAGATCCCCGTCGACAAGATTGGTGAGCTGATCGGGCCGAAGGGCAAGAATATCCGCGGGATTCAGGACGAGACCGGCGCCGAACTCTCGGTCGAGGACGATGGCACCGTGACGATCGCCGCCGTGGGCGCCGAGGCGATGGAGCGGGCGCGCCAGATGGTGCAGGCCATGACCGCGGAGGCCGTGGTGGGCGAGACGTACGAAGGCACGGTGAAGACCGTGACCGCGTTCGGCGCGTTCATCGAGATCATGCCTGGCACGGAGGCATTGCTGCACGTGTCCGAGATGAAGCACGAGCGGGTAGACAAGCCGGAAGATGTGGTCAAGAAGGGCGATCGCGTCACCGTGAAGCTGATCGATCGTGATGAGCGTGGACGCCTGCGCCTGTCGATGAAGGCCTTGTTGCCGCGACCGGAAGGCATGCCTGACGAGCCGCCGGCCAGCGAACGTCCGCCGCGTCGTGACGACGGTGGCGATCGTGGTGGACGCGGTGGTGGCGATCGCGGTGGACGGAGCGGTGGTGGTCGCGATCGGCGCTAGCGCGCCGGCACTGCACCGCACGGAGCTGCCCAATGGACTGACCGTGCTCTCGGAAGCCGTTCCGGGAGCGCGGTCGGTTGCGTTTGGGGCGTGGGTGCGCGCCGCTACGCTGCACGAGCGCCCCGAGGAAATGGGGGTGTCGCACTTCCTGGAACACATGGTGTTCAAGGGGACGCAGACGCGTTCGGCGCAGGAGATTGCCCTGTCGCTCGAAACACTGGGTGGTTCGCTCGACGCCTATACCGAAAGGGAGCACACGTCGTTTCAGGCTCGGGTGCTGGATGAGCATCTTCCTGAGGCCGTGTCGGTCATCGGTGATCTGATTTTCGAACCGTTGCTGCGGACGGCTGACCTGGCGCTTGAGCGCAAGGTGATTCTCGAAGAGATCAGCATGGTTGATGACACGCCTGACGATGTGATCTTCGACGTGCACAACCGAACCCTCTGGGGCGAGCACGCCCACGGGTTTCCGATTTTGGGCACGCGCGACACTGTGCAGGCGCTTGACGTGGCCCACCTCCAAGCGCTGCACACCCGCGCGTATCATCCCGGCCGGCTGGTGGTGGCCGCCAGCGGACACGTGGAGCACGATCTGCTGGTCGATCTGCTACTCACGGCAGGGTGGGGCGATCGCCCGATGGGGGACATGACACCCTTTGCGGTGCCGGCCGCGCTCGCTGTGGCACCGCAGACGCATCATGTGCGACGGAAGGATATCGCCCAGACGCACGTTGTTCTGGGCAGCCCCTCGCTCGCGCACGGCGATCCGCGGCGATACGCCTTTTCGTTGCTGGACATGCTGCTGGGCGGCGGCATGAGCTCGAAGCTGTTTCAGCGCGTGCGCGAGGAGTTGGGTTTCGCCTACAGCGTGTACACCTTCAGCTCCGCGTATGCGGACACGGGTGTCCATGGTGTCTACCTCGCCAGTGCCCCAGGATCGGCCCAGGACGCCCTGAGCGCTGTTCGGGAGGTGTTGGCCAAGGTGGTCGACGAAGGACTCTCAGAAGCGGAATTGGCGGCGGGCAAGCGACAATTGCGCGGCCAGTTGGTGTTGTCGATGGAGGGGGTGTCTTCGCGCATGTACCGGGCAGCCACCACCGCACTGTACGGCGAGCCGCATCGCACCATCGAAGAACTGCTTGCCCTGGTGGATGCGGTCGATTGTGCGACGGTCCTCGACGTCGCGCGCACATTTTTTGATCCCACGCAGCAGACTATTGTCAGCCTCGGCCCCAAGGCCGTTCGCTGAGCGGGTTTTCACTCTCAACGTTCACGACCCATGCGAATCGGCGTACCCAAAGAAATCAAGACGAACGAGAATCGTGTAGCGCTGGTTCCGGCCGGCGCCGAAGCGCTCGCCGCAAGCGGGCATCAAGTCTTTGTCGAGGCGGGCGCCGGGATCGGCAGCGGCTTCGAGGACGACGACTACCGGCTGGTAGGAGCGACCATTGTTCCTGATGCGGCGTCGGCCTGGGGCAACGCCGAACTGCTGCTCAAGGTGAAGGAGCCCATCGCGCCGGAATGGGGATTTCTGCGAAGAGATCTGACGCTGTTCACCTATTTCCATTTCGCGGCCGACGAGGCGTTGACGAAGGCGCATCTGGCCAGCGGCTCGACGTGCATCGCGTACGAGACCGTGGAATTGCCCAATCGGGAGCTTCCGCTATTGACGCCCATGTCCGAGGTGGCCGGTCGCATGGCCGTCCAGGAGGGTGCGAAGTACCTGGAGAAGTTGTACGGCGGACGTGGTGTGCTGCTCGGCGGCGTTCCGGGGGTGGCCCCGGCGAAGGTCGTGATCCTGGGCGGTGGCGTGGTGGGTATCAACGCTGCGAAGATGGCCGCCGGGCTCGGCGCCAAGGTGGTGGTGCTTGATCTGTCGCTGGAGCGCCTGCGGTACCTCTCCGACGTGATGCCGGCCAACGTGCAACTGGTCCACTCGAATCGGCACAATATTCTCGAGCAGATCTCGACCTGCGACTTGGTGATTGGCGGTGTGCTCATTCCCGGCGCGAAGGCGCCCAAGCTGGTGCGTCGCGAAGACCTGAAGCGCATGCGCCCGGGTGCGGTCATCGTCGATGTGGCGGTCGACCAAGGCGGCTGCATCGAAACGATTCATGCGACTACCCACGAGAATCCGACGTACGTCGTGGACGGCATCATTCACTACGGCGTGGCCAACATGCCCGGCGCGGTGCCGCGCACCTCAACCCTGGCGCTGACCAACGCGACGCTGCCGTACACACTGCAGCTGGCGAACAAGGGCTGGACGCGCGCGTTGCGGGACAACGGTGCCTTGTTGAAGGGTCTGAACATGACCGGTGGCGAGGTGACCTATCAGGGTGTCGCCGACGCGTTCGGGATGGAGTTTGCCGAACCTGCGGGATTTCTGGATTGAGGCCGTGCTGAGCGCGGGCCGCCGTCGGCGGCCCGCGTCTTCACAATGTGTGAACGTGCGCTAGGTCACGCTGCCGCAATAGCTTGTTCGCTCTAGTGTAAACCGATACCTTACCGCACGAGTCGGAACGTTTGTCCCCTATTCGGCGCACGCGCCGTCGAGCCCCTTCTGGATGTTTTGGCCCTTCAACAAGGCGAATTCGCTGTTTCCGGCGAACGCCATCGCGGTTGATCTCGGTACAGCCAACACGCTCATCTACGTGAAGGGCGAAGGCATTGTACTGAACGAACCGTCGGTGGTCGCCCTCGATCGCGAGACGAAAAAGATTCGCGGCGTCGGGTTGGAGGCGAAACGCATGCTGGGTCGCACGCCGGAAGGGATCATGGCGGTGCGTCCGATGAAGGACGGCGTGATCGCGGATTTCGACGTCACGGAAAAGATGTTGCGCTATTTCCTGACGCTGGTGATCGACAAGCACGTGTTCAAGGTGAAGCCGCGCGTGATTGTCTGCGTGCCCTCGGGCATCACCGAAGTGGAGAAGCGCGCGGTGCGCGATTCGGCGCTCGGGGCAGGTGCCAAGGAAGTCTTCATGGTGACTGAGCCGATGGCCGCGGCCATTGGCGTCGGGCTGCCAGTGGAATCGCCCACGGGCAACATGGTGATTGACATTGGTGGTGGGACGACGGAGATCGCCGTTATCGCGCTGTCCGGCATTGTGAGCGACACCTCCATTCGGACTGGTGGAGACGAACTCGATGTGAGCATCGTGCAGTTCATGCGCAAGAATTACAATCTGCTTATTGGCGAACCGACGGCGGAACAGATCAAGATCCAGATCGGCTCGGCGTATCCGGTCGGCGATGAGCGCGAGATGGAAGTGAAAGGTCGCGATCTCGTATCAGGCATTCCGAAGACCGTGCGCGTGCATTCGAGCGAGATTCGGGAAGCGGTGCAGGAACCGATTCAACAGATCGTGGATGCCGTGCGTCGCGCGCTCGAGATCACACCGCCGGAACTCGCGTCCGACATCGTCGATCGCGGAATCGTGATGACCGGCGGCGGGGCCCTGATTCGCGGCCTCGATGTGCTGCTCAGTCAGGAGACCGGGTTGCCGATCCACGTCGATGAGGATCCGCTTACGTGCGTGGTGCGTGGCACGGGCAAGATTCTCGACGACGAAGAGAAGTACTGGTCCGTCCTCACGACCTGAACGCGCCGTGGCTCGCGGCGTCCGCGGCGGATCCGCGAATCGCGGAGCGCGATTGGACAACGGGCTGTTGCTGGCCTGTCTGTCGCTGGCCATCATGGCGCTCGTCATGCCGCGCCGATTTCGCGACGGCGTGGCGAGCGCGTTGCGGGAGACGGTTCTGTCGCCGATGGTGGCACTCGAACGGAGCGCGTCGAGTGTGCGCGCGGCCATCGCGTCGCGCGACGAACTGCTGATGACGCGCGGTCGTGCCGCGACGGACGCGTTGAACGTGCGCGCCATTGCCGACGAGAACGTCACGATGCGACGGCTGATGGGGTTGTCCGCCCGACTGGCCGACGGATTCGTGGTGGCGGACGTATTGCCGCGGCGCGGCGTGAATGACGATTTCACACTCACGTTGAGCGTGGGCTCCGCCGCCGGCGTGCAACCCTTCGCGCCCGTGGTGACGGCGGACGGTTTGGTTGGCATGGTTGAACGTGTCGATGAGCATACCGCCTTCGCGATTACCTGGGCCGATCCCAGTTTCCGCGTCAGTGCCATGAGTGTCGACAACCGGGCGTTCGGCATCGTGCAACCGCACCTGGGAACGGGCGCCGAGCGGTTGATGCTGGAGTTGAAGGGCGTTCCATTTCGGGACAAGCTGGATTCCGGTGCGGTGATTGTCAGCTCCGGCTTGGGCCCGACGTATCCGCGTGGTATTCCGGTGGGCATTGTCATCGGCGAAGTCTCGACACCGGAGAAGTGGGCTCGCACGTACCTCTTGATGCCCGTCGTGCTGCCGGCGGCGATTGGCCCGGTGTTGGTGCTGCGCGCTGAGCGCGGCGCGCGCGGTGTCAATCAGATCTGGACGAACGTCGCATCGGCGGAC